>JAGGXM010000125.1 GCA_021163045.1 Thermoproteota archaeon
TATCTATCCCTTACTGAAGGAAGCGGATTTACTAATAACAGATTACTCCTCGATCTATTTTGACTTTTTACACCTAGATAGACCCATTATTTTCTTTGTATACGATCTTGAGAGTTATAAAAATGAGAGAGGTTTTTATTTTGATTTTGAGAAGATGACGCCCGGGCCGAAAGCACGCACACTTAAGGAATTAATAGAGAAAATTGAGGAAATAATTCTTAAAGGGGAAGATGTTTATAAGATTAAGCGAAGGAAAATCAGGGAGTTGATGTTCGATAAAGAGGCAGGAAATGCCTGCGAGAGGCTCTATAATCTTATCTCTCAAATTATCTAATACTCCTGATAATATCTAAAAAAGGAAATAACCTTTGAAACTTATATTTATTTTTGGTGTATTGAATGCCAAAAAAAGTTGTTGAAATTATCTTCTATGGTGGAGTGAAGGAAATAGGTGGTAATAAGATTCTTATTAGAGATAAAGGACTTGGTAAGAGTATCTTCTTGGATTTTGGTAAAAGTTTTGAATTATCTAGGATGTACTATGAGTTTCCATTTAATTATCCAGAATCCATTGAGGAACTTATAAATATCGATGCAGTACCTCCCATACAAGATCTTTATACTAAATCAGAAACGAATTTTGAGAATGATCCAGAGCCAACTATAGATGCTTTTTTTATTTCACATCCGCATTTAGACCACTATGGTCATATTTCTCTCCTTAGTAGAAAAGCACGTATTTTTGTTGGACAGGGCGCGAAGAATATAATAGAAGTAGGATCCAAACTAATTACAAGGAAAACCAGCCCAGAATTAAATTATAATGGATTGAAATTTGAAACTTTCAAAACGGGTGATGAAATTCAAATAGGAGATATGGTAGTAAAACCAATTCATGTAGATCATAGCATTCCAGGAGCCTATGGTTTTATTATTTATACTAGTATAGGTACGATAGCTTATACTGGGGATTTTAGAATACATGGTGCACATAAAGAACTAACAGAAGATTTCATACGAGAGCTTGAAAAAGAGGAAATTAAGGTTCTTATTACTGAAGGCACCCATGTAGAATTTTCTTCGGGGTATAATGAGGAAGATGTTAGAAGAAAATTATTAGAGGTTATTGATGAAACTAAAGAACTCATTATTGCAGATTTTGGAAAATCGGATTATGATAGATTTACGACATTTTACAATATTTCTAAGCAGGTAAAAAGATCTATAATTGTTGATCCAAAACGCTATGCGATACTTCAGGGAATTCTAAAGATTCCAAATATTCGAACAAAAGTGGATTTAATGGATCCAGATATACTGGTCGTAAGAGATGAAAAAAAGAGGCCTACCAAAGTAGAGAAAGAAATCCTTAATACGATTCCTGATGAAAAGAAGATTTCTATTACAGATATTTCTAAAAATGGAGAAAAATACATATACTCGGTTTTCTTCGCAAGTTCTCGAGATATAAAAAAAGTTTCACCAAGTAGAGGTAGTGTATATATTCTAAGTGCTAGTGAGCCCTTTAATGAGGAACGGGAGATTTCATTTGAAAAATTAATCAACTGGCTTGAATTTTTTGGGGTATCTATGTATAGTATTCACTGTTCTGGTCATGCAACACCAAACCACCTAAAGAGACTAATTATTCATGCTCAACCAGAGATTGTTATACCGGTTCATACACTACGTCCTATCTTATTTAGAAATTTCGTGAACTTTGGGGATTGGAGGATACCAGATAGCAGAGGGTCTCGTATAGTAATAGAATAAGAAATAAAATGAGTTCTAAAGAAAAGAAATAAATATAAAAAGGCGAGATTTAAGATTGAAGTTAAAAGTATATCAGAAAACCTGTTAAGATCGATAAAATCATGGATTCAATAAACAAGAGAGTGTAGATTCTTATTACATCTTTTTCAGGTAAAGGACCAAAAAGCAAAATTAATCGTGTAAGATCTAATGGTGCGTTTGCTTTTTTATTGGCATATAGGACTCCATCTTGCACTAAAACGGCTTTCCCCTTTTTCGCCTGCAATACATTTCGGGACATGATGCCTCTAATACTACTTAATAATAAGAAACCATTGAGAATTACTGGTAGAAGTGCAATTAAAGCAATGTATTCCTGTCGGGAAATAATGACAGTTGCTCCTAAGAGAGCTCCCGCAGCATAAGAACCTATATTACCAGGAAATGTTTTAGCAGGATACTTATTAAAAATGAGAAAACCTAGAGTAATGCCTAATGCGATAGAAATATAACAAGCAGCAGGAATATCGCTAATAAAGAGCGCCCAAAACAGCATAGCAATCAATGTGGTTGATATTGATGTAGCCATAACACCATTCATAACGTCTATCATATTCATTGCATTTGAAACTACTGGCATAGCGATAAGAACAAGCAGGGGATAAACTATAGTTATTCTAATTCTTCCGATTATTGGAACTAGTGGCCGTGGATAATATGCCTGCAATACAATTATCGGAACAGCTGTTAAAAAGGTCAAAATCACCTTAAAAAGGCCTAAATCATAATTATCATCAAAGTATCCCACAAATCCCCCGAGAAGTGTGGCAATAATTATACTGAGGCTTTCGTTCAGTAGGCTTCTATTTGGCCATGATGAAAGCATAAAAGGAACAATAAGAGTAAGAATTGGAAGTATTATAAAAGCAACGCCACCTCTGTTTACCACGAGAGGATTTCCGATTTTATGAACATCTGGAGAGAGAATTCTCTTTTTCTTAGCCACATCGATATATAGCTTCGTAATTACTAATGAAAGAATAAATGATACAATGAAGAGGATTCCTGGCAGTAATTGGATACCAAAAAACATTTCTCTACAACCTATGAATACTAGTAGATAACCTCAATTAGTCTTTAATTATTATTAAATTGTTATATAGAAATTTATCGAGAACAAGAGGTAAATAACGATGATGCAAGAAGTCAAAGCAACTGCGCTTATAGCAATAATATTCCTGGGAACGTTCAGTCCACTGGGAATAGATTTCCTCAGGAAAATCAATAACTCTGATTTTAAAAAATCTAATGTGCATTCTGGAAGCGAAAATACTTATAGTTTCTCGCCGAGCTACTATATAGATCCACTAGCCTTTAACTCAACAAGCGGATTTATAATTAAATTTAAGGATATGAATTCGCTCTTAAAGCTTAAGGAAAATTTTCCGGGAATTTACTTTAAGCAAATCTTGCTAGGATATGTACGGAACTATTCTCTAGAAAAATTAGTGAAATTCATTAACCAAGATCACGTTAAAATCTATGGCATCTTCTCTAACAGGCATGTTAAGCTTTGTGGACGCATAGTACATAGATCAGATGGTTTGCAAGACACTCCTGACTTCATTTCAATTATTAACGTAACGCCATTATGGGATCTTGGGCTTTTTGGAGAGAATATTCGTGTTGCTATAATTGATACTGGAATAGGAGATCATGAACTTCTAAAAGGTAAAATAGTGGAAAATGTCTCGTTTATTAAGACGGAATATGGGTATTTATCAGATGATGCTGACACTAGTGATGCAATTGGCCATGGAACCGCTGTGGCTGGTATAATCGCAGGAGGCATCGCTACTGAAAACGGGTCAACGTTTGGAATAGCTCCTAAAGCCAAACTCTTGAATTTAAAAGTATTTCCTGACTCCGAGAGTGGTGCAACAGAAATTGGAATAATCGCAGCAATTATGTGGGCTGTTGAAATGGGAAACGTAGATATAATAAATCTGAGTCTAGGGCGTCCTGAAATAATTAGTGATCCTCTTGTTACCGCAGTTGAATGGGCAACACAACAAGGTGTAGTTGTAGTTACTGCCGCGGGTAACTCAGGCGAAGGGGGTCTTGGATCTATGCAAATTGATTCACCAGGTACCTCGCCCTCTGTAATTACGGTGGGTGCAACAGATCGGCTGGGAAATTATATCGCAACATACTCTTCAATAGGTCCTGCACTATGGATGGGAATAAAACCGGAGGTTGTGGCTCCTGGCGATGTTGATGCGCCAGTACCAAAAAATGTCTATGTAACAGGATATGCAAGGGTTCAAGGAACATCCTTTGCTACACCGCAAGTGGTTGGTGCTGCAGTGCTCTTAGTTGAGGTCCTGAAAAGAGAATACATGATAAATAAAGAAAACATTCCATCGATTATTAAAGCTAGCATAATAAAAACATCTAAACCATTATTTTATGGCACTGATATTATCAGCGAGATTAGACAAGGAAGTGGGCTATTAAATATCGGCTTAGCATATTATGAGTTAATAAACTCACAACGTACTCCAGAAGGGTTGCCCAAAATTATAGGAATTCTACCAAGAAATATTCCATGTGGGCTAGGATTTCCCTTCTATGAGGCATTATTCTATAATATGAGTCTAGAGATGAATTTCACAATTATAAGTGGATATTCTACACAATTAAACGTTAGTTTATTAGGAAATTTCAGCAATGTAGTAAAATTAAACTCGGTGAAAAAGTTCAATATCATTAATGGAACAAATCTTTGGGAATTTAACATAACCGTATTAGAGGCGCCAGAAGGTTTCTATCAAGGAAAAATAGTCTTTTATGAAAATGAGACCATAATTTCTAATGTTAGTATTCACTTTTATCTTAAAAAGCCGTCCTTGAGAATGTTATGGGATGTAAAGCATACCTCATGGACAATGGACCATAAGTATGGGCAATATAGGTATTTTTATAGTGTAGCAGAATCCATGAATGTATCGGTCGAACAAGCTTATTTAGAGGGAAAAGATTTTTCATATCAGTATCTCCAAAAATATGATATTATCTTTATGCCTGATACTGCCAGCTATAGCTACATATATGATGAAAATGGATCGCTTATTAATATTACAACGATTTATATTAAGGAAAATGAGATTTCATCTCTAGTAAAATATGTAGATTCTGGAGGCTTTCTATTTATTGTTGCAATGATACCAAGTCTAGGAGAGTTTGGTAGTAATATGAGCATTGTGAACAAATTTTCTAGAAGATTTGGTGTAGAATTTGGTAGTGTAGTTCTTTATGATGACGTAGAACCAGTAAACATGTTGGGAAATAATGAACTGTCCGTGGGCGTGGATAAAATACCTTTCTATGGGACATTCCTGAAGGTAATAAATAAAACGAGTACAGAGGTAATAGCTAAAGACTCTAATGGGTATAGCGTACTCGCATTATATAGATCAAGAAATAACGGTGCTATTTTATTTAGTTCCACAAATTACTTTTTAGATAACTGGGCGTATACCGGGCATTATGAAACCAGTTTCCAAGAAGCACAAAATGTACGGCGTTTCGCAATAAATCTCTTTTTATGGCGTATTTCCATGAAGTATATCCAATTTAGCTATACACCGAATGAACCGAATATAGAAGATACTGTAACATTTAATGTAACAATGAATAGCACATTGGGAAATATACTCTCAGTAACAGCGATAGCCAAAGATCTATTAGGGATCAGAAGTATCGATTTAGAAAATAGCACACCACATCATTTCAGCGGAGAAATAAAAGTTAGGCATGGAAAACTCACCTTTATACTCTTGGAAGTGGTGCAATCAAAATATGCTTTTCGTGCCAGTTTCTCGATCTATGTACCTCCGGCAGAGGATAAAGCACCAGTTCTTTTGGCAATAAATCCTGCGAACAATACAAAAGTTGAAATATCCGCCCTTGGAGAACTTAAGTTCTCTATAAAATTAGAAGTTAATGATACTAGCCAAATTTTGTTTGATGCGATAGAAACGTTCGGCTTTATGAATAAAGCCAGAATATTAAGTTTAGAGATCGAGATTACAAAATACGATGCTGCGTCGGGAGAAATTATTATTGCTATGTCACGAGTAGATCTCGGGTTGCTAGCTTTTAAGAAAGAGAATTACGAGATCGACATATGCGTGCAAATCCCAGATGTATACCTGAATTTCCTAATCCTAAGATTAAATTATACGCTCGTCATGGATATACCTCTCTGGCTTATTATCGGTGTTATAGGCCTACTTACTGGGATTATTGTAATTCTTGTAGCGGTAATTGCGATGCGGGCAACAAAAGAGAAGAAAAAAGAAGAGATCGAACCGCTATGGTTCGATTATTTCTAGGTTTTTTCGGAAACGGTGGGAGTTAGATGATTATTGAAAAAATTTGGAGGGCGTTTATCGATTATGAAAAAGAGAAATATCTTGAGGACGAAGACGATAAGAAGATACATGTGCACGATATCATTCGTTGTAAATACAAATATTACCTCAAGAAAATGTTCCCAGAGGTCACACTTCCAATTATACCTTCAATTTTCATTGGCGAGAGTGTGGATGATTTTGTCAAGGAATTAGCTAAAAGAATTGGTAATCTAGAATCTACAGAAGCGAATATAGAAATAAAAGTTACTATCGATGGTAAGGAAAAAGTTTTGGTTGGAAGACCGGATCTTCTGTTTGAAGATTGTGTTGTAGAAATCAAATACTCAAGAGATCTTACAGATAAGCCTCTAGAACATCATATAAATCAATTGAAGATGTATCTATTCATGACTGGGAAAAAACAAGGTTATCTAGTTTATATTACGCCACAGGGTCTGAGAGAATTCACCATCGAAGAACAATTCGATGCGAATAGCTTTAAGGAATTTATTGCTACTTGGAAATCTCCTAGATATGACTGGGAATGCGAGTATTGCGAGTTTCGATTTATATGTCCTTATCGTATTATGCCTGCTGAGAATGACAATAAAAAACAGAGTTAAGAGTCCTATGACTTCTACAAGACCAAAAAAGCATAACTCAAATTAATGATAAAACAGAAATCTACAGCAAGAATAGAATAAAACCTAAATTATGAATATTCATAATATTTTTTAAAGAGCGCTAAAAGAGGGACACTGGAATGAACAAGGATAAAAAGAAAAGACGAAGTGTCTTTGATGCATTCTTTGAGGGATTTTTCTCAGATTTTGATGAGTTATTTGAAGGCTTTCATCATGATTTTAGCGAGGGCATTTCGGGCGGATATTCGATCTCAGTAACGCAAACACCAGAGGGTACTGTTGTTCACGCGAAAATAGGCGATGATATGGATAGAAATGAATTCAAGAAGATGCTGGAAGAGAGATATCCCGGAGCAAAAATAGTTATTGAAGGTGGTAAGGATAGAAAAGCAATAATTCGTGTAGAAGAAGAGACTCCTGAACAGAAAACGCAGGAAAAACGTGAAGAAAAGAAGGAAGCATCGGAGGAAAAATCTATTCTAGATGCTCTTTTTAAGAAAAAATCATTCATAATACGAGAAGATTAAGGGATATTCTTGTTAAAGAATAGAATCATCTCAATAATTTCCAGCTTTTTGGTGAAAGTATGGGCTAGACAATTAGAAAACAAAATAGTAGAAATTAGGAATATGAAAATAAGAATATTTCCTAATGTTTTTCCACCAATAAGAACGATCTCAACGGATTTGCTTCTAGATGCTATAGACCATTTTGTAAAAGCAGGACAAAAGATACTGGACTTGGGCACAGGATCGGGGGTTCTAGCCATATATGCCGCTAAGAAAGGTGCAAAAGTCATTGCTACGGACATTATGAAAGAGGCAGTAGTAGCAGCAAAATATAATGCGAAAATAAATAATGTTAAAATTGATGTACGCATAGGAAATCTATTTGACCCTGTAAAAGGAATAAAATTTGATATTATTGTCTTTAATCCTCCATATTTCCTAGGAGAACCAAGAGATTCATTAGATTATGCTATATATTCTGGTAAAAGATATGATATTATAGTGAAATTTATCTTAATGTTAAGATCATACCTTAAGAAAACAGGATTCGCTTTAATTACTCTATCCAATCTTATCGACGAAAGAATAATACTATCTATCGCGGAGCGAAAAAATATAACACCAAAAATATACAAGCAAGCAAAAGGTCTCTACAATGAAAAAATAACAGTATATTTGTTAACTCCAATCGAGGGATAAAAAATGGATATTGCGATAATTACAATCGGCGATGAAATATTAACTGGTAGAACGCTTGATTACAATTCTCACTGGATTGCAAAAAGAATTACAGGTCTTGGTTTTAACGTTAAGCTCAAATTGTCGGTGCAAGATAACATAAACGAAATTGTAGATGCCCTAAATTATTCAAAAAATAAGGGTGTAGAGTTAATAATAACAACGGGCGGGTTAGGTCCGACTCCAGGGGATGTAACATTTGAGGCAGTAGCGAAGTTTGCAGACAAGAGACTGGTTCTAGATAAACGAGCATTAGAAATGGTAAAAGAGAGATATTTAACTTTATATCAACTGGGTTTTGTGGAGTCTCCAGAAATAACAAAATCAAGAGAGAAAATGGCGAAAATCCCTGAGGGGAGTATACCATTTTATAATCCAATCGGTGTTGCCCCAGGAATCCTTTTGCATTTAGATTCTCTGAAAATAATTTCGCTTCCAGGGGTCCCCTCTGAAATGATGTATTTGTTAGAGATGATTTTACCACTTCTTGGCAGCGGTGGGGGTGTAACTCGAATAAGGGAGACAACCGTACTAGAAGGAGATGAATCGAAGTTATCAAGAATATTTGAAAAAATAATGAAAGAAATACCACAAGTTTATTTGAAAAGCTATCCACTTGGTTTTGGGGAAGTCGTAAAAATGCGGGTTATTGGGATCGCGAAAGGATCCAATATAGAAGAAGCTGAAAGGTATTTAAATCAAGCATTCGAGTTGCTTGAAATGTACTTCATTAGAAATAAAGAAAAAAAGAAGGGTTTTTCTAGCGATTAGATTAAACTAATTTTCTCTATGAAATATTTTACTAGCTTTATTGTGTTTTCTAGATCTCTTAAATCTAATATGGAAACGGGACCATGTATGTATCTACAAGGTACGCTTACAACTCCAGAAGGAACTCCAGACTTTGTCAAGTGAATGGCACCCGCATCAGTTCCTCCTACTATCATTTTTTTGAATTGATAAGGAATGGAGCTCTCCTTGGCAGCATTTATTAATGTCTGTAAGATTTTTGGGTGCGTTATTACGGATCTATCAGCGATTGTTATTGCTGGACCCCTTCCTAACGATGTTGATGACAAATGTTCAGGGGTCCCAGGCACATCACCAGCAGCGGTTCCTTCCAAGGCTAAGGCGAGATCGGGCTCAATACGCCATGCAGCAACTCTTGCACCCCGTAAACCAACTTCTTCCTGAACCGCAGCATTTCCTACGAGATTATAATCAGAATCCTTCAGTATTTTAAATAAGGAAACCAACACTACAAGACCAACACGATCATCAAACGCTTTACCAGAGACTCTATTTTGAGTTAATATCTTAAATTGCGTGTCAAACGTTCCGACCGAGCCGATCTCGATGCCCATATCTAGAACTTCATCTTTAGAGGATGCTCCCACATCGATAAAAAGATCAGTTAAACCGATGACTTTTTTGCTCTCTTCTTGGCTCATCAGGTGTGGGGGCTTAGCTCCAATGAATCCTTGTATTTTTGCTTTTTTACCCTTTATAATTACCTTCTGAGCATATAGAGATCTCGGATCAATCCCTCCTAGAGTGTGAAATCTAATAAATCCCTTACTATCGATATGAGTTACAATAATACCAACTTCATCCATGTGGGCATCTAACATTATCTTTGGAAATTTCGAGTTTCCTCTCTTTGTTATTATTACATTTCCCAACGAATCTACATATACCTCATCAGAGTAGGGTCTAACTTCCTCGATTACCAACTTTCGAATTTCTTCTTCATGTCCAGGAGGACCAAAGGCATTAGAAAAAGCTTTAAGTAGCCTGATTAAATCATCTTTGGAGGCAATCAAGGAAAATCACCTCAAATACAGAAAAGCAAACAGAATTATAATTTTATGGTATGGCGATAGACCTCAAAATATCAAAATTAAAAATTTTTCAGAGCAAAGGCGAGAAAACTATGCTATACTTCATTGTCTTGACACGTCTTTGTAATCTAAATTGCATATACTGTGGTAATAATCCCGAGCCTGAGATTGAACCTTTAGAAATTCAGTATAAAATTGATGATCTTAAGAAATTTATTGAAGCGGATCCGGACCCCACAATCGCTTTTTATGGGGGAGAGCCGCTACTGAGGATTCCCATAATGGAGCAAATAATGGATAACATAAAAGCCAAAAGATGGATCCTACAGACAAATGGATATTTTCTTCATCTTATTAAGCCAAAATACCTGAGAAAGTTTGATGCAATTTTGGTATCTATTGATGGAAGAAAAGAAGTAAACGACTTCTATAGAGGAAAAGGAAATTACGATGTTGTTCTAAGGAATGTTAAAATAATTAAAGAAAATGGCTTTAACGGTGATCTAATTGCCCGAATGGCCGTATCTGAGAAAACAGACATCTACTTAGATGTAAGACATCTTCTGAATTTAGATGATCCTAAATTTGATCATGTACATTGGCAATTGGATGTAATGTGGGATTCTCCGCCGTACTCTAGGTATAATAATTTTGATAAATGGGCCAGAGATTCATATATGCCAGGAATAAGAAAGTTGATAGATTATTGGCTTGAGACGATGGAAAAAAGATACGAAGTTTTGGGAATTGTGCCTTTTCTCGGAATTATGAGCCGCTTGTTGGGTCTAAATAAACAAAAACATTTACCTTGCGGAGCAGGTATAAATGCATTCACAATATCTACATCTGGAAAAATCCTAGCCTGTCCTATTGCACCGGAATTTGACTGGAATATCTTAGGTGATATTTGGTCAACATCCTTTCAGGGTTTGCCATTTAAAGTAATGGTGGGAGAGCCTTGTCTTTCATGTAGATACTACAACATTTGTGGTGGCCGTTGCTTATTCGCTAATAAGACTATGTTATGGGGCTTAGATGGATTTAGGAAAGTTTGTAACATCACAAAATATCTTATTGACGAATTAAAGAAGATAGAACCAAACATTAGAGAGCTGATACAAGGAGAAAAAATCTCACTAAGAGATCTGAACTATCCCATATATAATAATACAACAGAAATAATACCATAGGGAAAATGAAGTGGGGCCGGAGGGATTTGAACCCTCGACCACCGGAGTCCGAGTCCGGAATTATTATTTGTCCGGCATCCTCCCAGACTAGACTACGGCCCCATTTTATCTTATCTCAGCATGCTGATATATTAAAGTTTAGTCAGGTTTTAAGCAAAAACAATACATATGTTAAAATATTAAAAATTTATATAAAGAAATTCGACTAACCTATTTCTGTTAGGCAAGTCTAACAAATGGTGTACATAATGTCGAGAGTCATCCCACTGTTCTATGCAGAACCAGGCAGGAAATACAAAGTAATTAGCTTTGTACGGAAAGGCTTTGGTTGGAGGCGAAGACTAGAAGAATAGGATTCGTGCCAGGACAGGTATTCGAAGTGGTTTTCAATAATAGGGGTTACATTGTTGTAGAAATTAGGGGTTCTAGATTTGGGATATCACCAGGAATTGCTAGGAAAATCTTTATTGAGGGTGTAAATAGTGAAATTAGAGCTTGATCGGGGTAAATTTATACCTCATGAGAAAGATGAAATTTTGGTAGCTTTTGCTGGAAACCCGAATGTTGGGAAGAGCACTCTATTTAATAAAATTACAGGTCTTAATCAACATATAGGTAATTGGCCTGGGAAAACCGTAGAGATTGCTTGGTCGCGGATTACTTATAAAGATAGAAAGTTAGTAATCGTTGATCTCCCAGGAACATATAGTTTATCGGGAATGTCAGAAGAAGAGCAAGTTGCAATTGACTTTATTATAAATGAAAAACCGGATGTGACTGTAGTTATAACCGATGCTAGTGCTCTCGCTAGAAATCTATATCTTCTATTTCAGGTTCTGGAGTTAACTTCACAAGTTATACTTGTAGTTAATATGATGGATGAAGCAAAAAAGTGGGGAATTCATATAGATCTTGAAGGACTGGAAAAAGAATTGGGAATTCCAGTAATTGGAACTGTAGCATTAACTGGTGAAGGTATTAGAGAACTTCTTGACGCAATACTTCATGTGAAGGATTCTAAAATAGAGGCAAGGAATGTACGATATCCCATAATTGAGAAATACGTTCAGGAAATTTCAGAAATAGTTAAGCCATACATAGATGGCTACTCTGCAAGATGGATCGCGTTAAGAATCCTCGAAGGAATGACCGATTTACCAATAACTCTACCTCAAGAGGCCACTAAAAAAATAGAAAAAATCACACAGCAAATGAGAATCGAAGGAAAATACGATCCCAAACTCCTTATAGTTAGAGCCAGGTATGATTTGGTCGATGATCTTGTCTTAAGATATATAAAAAGAAGAAAGATAGAGGACGAAATTACAGAAAAAATAGATTTAACGATCTTTAAAAGAGGGATAAATTATCTATCGGTTTTTGGTATTTTCTACATCATTTTCTGGTTAGCATTTGAGGTCGGTGGATATTTTGGGGAATTAATAGACTCAGGAATTAACATAGTAATTCCACTAGTTTATGATGTCTTACTTTCTGCTGGATTATCTGATCATATCTCCAGATTTATTGCTGAAGGAGTTATCGGCGGAGTGGGGGTCGTACTGACATTCTTTCCTCTAGTGTTCATATTCTATCTTTCGTATTCATTTATAGAGAATCTTGGAATTATGGCTCGAATGGCATTCATAATGGATCGGATCTTCTCAAAACTGGGATTGGAAGGAAAAGCATTTTTCCCTCTCGCTCTTAGCTTTGGATGCAACGTGGTTGGTGTCACAGCTACAAGGATACTAAGTTCAAGAAAACAAAAGATAATGTCTATGATAACTCTTTCCTTTATTCCATGTGCACCGAGAATCGCCGTATTAGGGTTATTAATTAGTATTGTTTTCCCATCATGGATTGGTCCAATTATCTTTATGATTTACATCCTTGTTTCATTTATGGTAGTGGCATTTACAGCTTATCTAATGAATAAGATAACCAAGCAGGGCGGATCAGAATCCTTTTTTATAGAATTACCACCATATAGAATTCCTTCACTCAAGGTTATATCCAAAATATCTCTAATACGAACAGAAGGTTTCGTACTACGAGCTGGCAAATGGATGGTTCTTGGTTCAATTATTATTTGGATATTAGTTAATATTCCACCATCGGCATCGATTGAGTATACTATTGCTGGAATGATCGGAGGCATACTTGCAATACCCGGATCATTATTAGGTTTGGGTTGGAGAGAAATGATCGCTCTTTTATTTGGTTTTGCGGCTAAAGAGCTAACATTAAGTGTACTTTATACACTATATGGTAGCGCATTGTATAACCTACCTGCAATAATCGGTTTTCCAACCGCAGTAGCATTTATGACAATCTATGCATATTATACGCCATGTATAGCAACTGTTGCGGCGATCGTAGGAGAAAGTGGTGACAAAAAACTAGGTTTATTATCTATTTTCTATAGCCTGGTTATAGCTTTATTTTTGGGGGTAATTTCATATCTAATAGCAATATTACTTACTTAAATCATATTAATACAAAAAAACTTTGAGTATGTAATATTTGATGCTAGCTGTGGTTTCAGGAGGTAACAATGCCTTACTATATGTATGTTAAAGTTAATAGTACTTATAGGCGTGTATTCACCTTAATGAATGAAACATTTGGAAATGTTACTTTCGAGGAATCTATGACGTCAGATAGCAAATTATATGGAATAATAATCAATCAAGTATGGGATGAAGACACAAAAAGTTTTGTGATTCGGTTTTTTTTCCTAATGGAACGGAACGAATCGAGGACCGATATAAAGATTATAGCTTTAGAAGGAAATGAGGAAAGCCTTTTTAGGAGGGAATGCTTGGAAAGATATATTAACAGTGTTATAGATTTTCTAAAAAATTCGAAATTAGAACCTATCATTTTAGAAAAAATACCTTATTTTAAGAGAGAGATTGAAGATTAATTTTTCATTTTGATTAATTATTTGAGCTATTTTTCAATTACAAAACTGCAGGTTTATACATAGACATGACATATTAATACACTATTGCAGTTGATAATATTAGGTTAATCGACATAAATACAAAAATGAATCGGGTATATACCCTTCCGAGCATTGCTTGGTGATACTATGTCAAAAAATCAGAAACTTCGACAAAAAATTACAAAAAAAATTACAAGACGTGGTATTGTCTACATAATAAAAGATAGATGTAAAGAATGTGGGTTATGTATAGAATTTTGTCCGATGGGCGTTCTCCAGAAATCAACTGAATTCAATACCCATGGTTATCACTTTCCAATTGTTGTGGAAAAACCTCCAGAAAAAGTATGTATTGCTTGTGGTTTCTGTACGTTGATTTGCCCTGAATTTGCTATTTACTCCAAAGTTATGGAGGAGGAGCAAAATGACTCTTAAGCCGGGAACGTACTTCATGAGCGGAAATGAGGCAATAGCTGAAGGCGCTATAATGGCTGGGTGTAGATTCTTCGCTGGTTATCCTATAACACCTTCTTCTGAGATTGCAGAACGCCTTGCAAGGAGATTACCGCAAGTTGGAGGAATTTTCATACAAATGGAGGATGAACTTGCCTCAATGATCGCAATTATTGGTGCTTCTTGGGGCGGTTTAAAGGCGATGACCGCGACGTCAGGACCAGGATTTAGCCTTATGCAAGAGAATCTTGGATTCGCGGTGATGACCGAAACACCTGTTGTCGTTGTCGACGTTCAAAGAGGTTCGCCTTCTACGGGTCTTCCGACACTAATCGGTCAGGGTGACATAATGCAGGCAAAATGGGGATCTCATGGACCATATGAGATAATTGCACTTTCTCCATCCACGGTACAGGAATGTTTTGACTTTGCTATAAAAGCTTTTAATCTGGCAGAGAAGTACAGAGTACCAGTTATAGTTCTAATGGATGAGAGAATTAGCCATCTATATGAAAAAGTTGTTGTTCCTCCAAAAGAAAAACTAATTTTGGTTGAGAGAAAGAGACCTAAGAGTAAAGAGAATTTTCTCCCATATAAAGCTGAAGATGATCTTATTCCACCCATGCCGCCTGTAGGCGAGGGGTATCATTTCCATATTACAGGTCTAACGCATGATGAACGAGGTTACCCGAAAATTGATGCTGAAACGCATGA
>JAGGXM010000021.1 GCA_021163045.1 Thermoproteota archaeon
ATACCAAACTATAATCAGATAAGTCAGGAGTTTGGTGTAACAGATACATACCTTGGTGTTATGACCGGAGGCTATATCTTTTTTAGTGGAATTGCTGCTCTATTATGGTCATATGCATCAGATGCTAGGGGGTTAGAACGGAAGATTTTGTTAGGTAGTAGTTATTTCCTTGCAGGCATTTTAACGATTTTGGTATCACTTACTAAGAATCCATATGTAATTTTATTTCTTTGGATACTTGTTGGAGGAATGCTCGGAGGGATTATACCACTAGGATTTAGTGTACTTTCTGATTTATTTGAGCCAAGACGACGAACAAGTATTTTTATGTTGTGGAATACGATTGGTGGCATTGGGCTCGGTTTGGGTTATGGTATGGCATTATTTTTAGGCATGGCGTATGGATGGCGTATTCCTCTTTTTATAAATGGGTTTATCTTATTGTCTCTAGGGACATTTCTAAGTTTGACTATGCCTGAGCCTCCGAGAGGGCGTTCGGATATGGATTCTATGGGTATCAGTAAGTATTTCTATCCCTATAAGTTCAGGCCTCAGGACTTAGGCTTTATCTTAAAGAATAAGAGTAATATTTACTTGGCAATCCAAGGAATTTTTGGTACGATACCCAACGGCATAATCTTTACATGGACTGTGTATTATATAATGAGATACTGGCATACGAATGAGTTACTTGCGTCTCTCATTCTTGGACTTATGAGCACAGGCGCTTTAGGCGGATTATTCCTATCATATCTTGTAGATAAGCTGTATGAAAAAAAGGCAGTTATAAGGCCATTAGCTGCCGGGGTATGCTCTATTACTGAGGCAGAGTTATTTTCCTTATTCTTCTTAATGCCCGTTAGGGTAGATATTTTTACTCAAGATCTTCAAAGTGCCTTTATTATATTAGCGAATCTGCTATTGAATAACGCTGTGGTATCTTCTGTTTTTGTTATCTTCTTTATTGCGATGTTCTTCAATTCGCCAGTTGGAGCTATTCGAGATAGTACTCTAACGGATATTAATCTTCCAGAAGATAGATCAACTGTATTGTCTGGGATGATTATAGCGGAGTTGTTATCCAAATCCATTGGAATAATCTTTATTGGTCTCCTTTCGGATATTATGAGTGATCTGAGATATCCCCTTATAATTGCTATGCAATTTTGGGTTCTCTCGGGAATCGCTTGGCTATACATGCTCAAATTCTATAAAAGAGACATGCAAAATGTTAGAGAGGTATTAAGAAAAAGACTTGAAAATCAGGCATAAAAAAGTTTAATATGGGGAGCGAAAGTTATAGCGAATAAGAAGGCAAAGAAGTCTTCTAAGATGAAATAGAGTTAATAAGCTAATAACTTGAAGCTGTCATTTTTTACGGATAGAAATTCTAAAAGACCCTTCAATTAGCTTTATGTAGCCACCCCGGTCATATCCGATAAGATTTCCGCACTGGCATTTGATTTCTTCGCCATCATGAATGCTATTATCGAGGAGAATTCTCTTTTTCCAGCATCGATGAAGTTTCCCATGACCTGCTTTGTAATATTCAAATATTTTTTTCTTGCAAACAGCACATTTTATAGTAATGATCAAAGAATTCACCATAAACAGCTTAAAAAGCACCACATACTATATTTATTTAAATATTATACTTTCAATATATTTAGATAGAGAGCATAGATAGGTGAAGTGAGACAAAAGTGATAACTATCGAGGAATTTATAAAAACGCTCAAGGAAAATCCAAAAGTTGCGGAAGAGATTGCAAAAGTGATCTCGCCATACATCGAAAAATCAGAATTATTGAAGGAGATCACAAGCATCAATGAAAATATTGCTGCTATTTTGGAGGAGCAGAAGAAGCTGAGGGAAGACTTCAATATGCTGTATGAGGAGCAGAAGAGCCTACGTGAAGAGCAGAAGAAGCTGAGGGAAGACTTCAATATGCTGTATGAGGAGCAGAAGAGCCTACGTGAAGAGCAGAAGAAGCTGAGGGAAGACTTCAATGCGATCTTGGAGGAAGTAAAAGCGATGAAAAGCGAACAATTTAGCATTAAGAAAAGTTTGAACAAGTTAGAGAGCCAAATATGGCTTGGCTTTGACTCTATTAGACGCTTTGCAGGAGTTACTTTTGAGCAATTCGTTAGAGAGGTAATTTCTAGATATCTGCAAGAGAGAGGAATACTTTCATCGGATCAGTATCTTAATAGCAAAAAAATTGATGGCGAAGAGATAGATCTTTTCTGCGAAAATCCGTTAATTGTCGGTGAAGTAACGTCCTATGCAGAATCTGCGGATGAGGCTCTGAAACTTTTGAAAAAAGCGAAACTTGTCGAGCGGAAATATAATAAAAAGCCTGAGAAACTGTACTTGATAATTTTAAGCATTCCTAAAAAAGAAGCAAAGAAAGTAAGAGAAATTTCCGAGCGAAATAATATTGAGTTAATATTAGGAAAAGAGGTATAACTCAAAAGATAGATCTTATTTTTTAGATCTTAGCAAGAAATTTTTATTAGTCGTTTGCTAGAATAG
>JAGGXM010000074.1 GCA_021163045.1 Thermoproteota archaeon
AAGTAGAACCTCATCAATTCCATCATTATCTATATCCGAAATATAGAAGTCAACAGCAGAGAAATCATCGTAGGGTTCTGAATTTACTATAAACAGATTCCCAGTAAATGTTTTGATGAAAAACCAATAATGAGATCTAAACTCTCCTGGATCAGGGATTTCTTCCCAGATATAGAGGATTTCCGGTAATTTCGTATTCGTGAAACGACCAATAAACCCCCAGCCTCTACCGTCGTCAGTAACTACGTTCTTCAGGCTTTCACTTGGATTAAAAGAGTCAATTAGCTGTAAATCCAGAATTTCTTTATTGAAAACCCGGATAAAGGCGGATCTTATAAATCCTTGTGCATCCTTAGTGGTCACAAAAATTTCTTTAGTTCCATCTCCATCTACATCATAATACTGTAAATTAATAAGGCTATCAAAGAAGGTGGGTAGTTTCTGAATTTTGGGTTTTGGATCTTCATCAATAATTATTAAATTCGAGGCATAGGGAAATGGGGCCACGAAAATAATCTCGTCATACTTATCATTATCGATATCAAAAACAGCAACCGTTTTATCAAGAATTTTACCTGAGAATTCTCCTACGGGACCTTCAAAAGCCGCACGGAACGGAATTGAAATTCCCTGAAATATGGATTTCTTATTGCCTAGAAGATCCTTTGTCGATAAGAATGAAACTACAACCTCAGCGCCCCATTTACTTGATGCCCGCTTAATTAAGGCGAGCTTCATCTTATTATGAAAATTTCCTCTAACGATGACTGTAGGGTAACCTGTCCAAATAGGAAAGGTTTCCTTTCCAAAGGTTACGATTCCTTTTTCGGTTCCAGCAATGATGAGATTATTTATCTTTGATAGCGAAAAAATTTTTGCTCCTGTCCAACGATTCAAATATTCGATAGCCAAACTTCTGCCATCATAATGTAGCCTATAGATACTATCTCTAGAACTAAGTATATACTCCCCATCAAGGTTTTTGAAGTTGTTGGGTACTGATGGAATTTTTGTGATGAATTTCATTCGAACACCAGATGCGTAGTATAGCAGCTTACCTATTTAAACAGAAAGGGTAGATTATAAAAAAATTTTTTTAGTAATTACTCTTAATTAATAATAGCCATATCTATCTTTTCCATAATGGAGGATAAATGTCCTTAGGCATAAGAACCCGAGTATCACGAGTAACTTGTCCTTTCTCTTTTTTCATGATTTTCTGAGCATCTAAGATACTCTCACCTAATGCTACTAACTCCCCTTTTATCGTAAGGATAGCAATTATATCGCCTTCTTTAATATTTTTAGAAAATGCGACAATTCCAGGAATATACAATGGAGCACCATATGTTATTGCACCGACAGCGCCGTCATTTACGATGATACGCGGGATATGCGTAACCCCAAGCTCGGCAGGAAATATGGTGTTTCGTAGTAATGTATCGTCTCCGCTTTCTTTATATATTTCCCAAGCGTCGATTATATCGGTCATTTTTCTCATTTTCTCGTCCTCTCTAAATGGGCCACTTTTAATTCGTCGAAGGTCAATCATATGGGCACCTACACCGAGAACATCACCAATATCCGTACAATTGCTTATTACAAGAGCTGCTTCTGGTATGAAATTATGTGCATAATCAACGGAGATATCATACACATATTTCTCTTTACTTTTTATGACTCTGATATTTTGGATTTTTTCAATAAAAATAGGAGATTTATATATCACCTCCAGATGACTATAATGCTCGTTATCTGGATATACCTTGTATATTTTATGAAGAATCTTTCCAAGAATATTCCTAGAAATCGGAAAGCTCTCATTGATTTTACTTCGAGTTTCCTCATCAATTGTAGACGCCGAATCCTCTAGTAAGCGTAGCAAAATCTTTTTGATATGTAGGGGCAAAAGGTCCTCATTTTCACAGGATTTCGGTAAATTAGATTTAAATAAGGTATCTTTTAGGATAGGATTGTTTACCTCAACTAGATTCAAAAAATAAGTTATATCAAAACCAGATTCGATAAAGATACTAATCTTCCCAGACGAATTTTGCTGATGAATTCTACCTCTTATACCTATCCGTTTTAGAAGAAGTAAAATCCTCTTAGCCATTTGGTACTTGTTAACCGAAAAACCAACTTTTGTAATACTGTCCTTCGATTTAATAACGAAACCACAGCAATCAAAAATACCATTCAGAAAGCGGATTAGGAGCATTTTAGGAAATTTAAAGATTTTTTTCAATTCAATACTATTTTCATCTATAAGTAAACCTTTAATTATCGCGCTCAGAAGAGGGTTATTTACATACACTTCATAAAATATGCCTTTCTTATTATATGCCACATATCCGATGCCAGGAAAGGTCTTCTTATACTTAATTATGAATGACTTAATCAACTCCATGTGTTTGCTTCTGAATCTAATATAACTATTGTTAATTTTTCTCGGATCTAGCTTTAATGAGATTAATCCTAATATATAAGCTAAGTTTTCTGTTATTTTCGATGACGAAATTCTGAAAATGCTATCATTAAAAATAAAAGCATTTACTCTATCTCTATTCTTAAACCAAATTTCACCTTGTTGCCTGAGGACTCCAAGACGAATTCTACTATTTTTTGATGAAAGGATTATGGTACTAGAATCAATAGATGTAGGGGTAGAATCTAATGCTAAATCCTCAAGGAGTCTTGGATCATCGATATACACGTTCACATCATCACTAAGAAAATCGAAAATATATGGTCTTTCTTCATTTAAGATTTCTATTTTCCTAACAGAAAAAATCCAATCTCCAACTTTTAAGTCCCTAGCTTCGACCCATTTTGGCCCATTAAAATCACTAACTAAAATTTCGTGGTCTGGAGTAACTACTATTTTTAATCCGGATTCTGTTGTAATTTCATATAGCTTCTCAGGAGCATTTAACTTAAATTTTTTAGATATACGGAAGTAATTAACATTATTTGACCCCAAATCAAAACCTAAGATCAAATCTGATGCATTTTTGTCAATAAGATCTTTTATTTTTACAATTTTGCCATCTGCAAGAATTATCTCCGTATCTCCAGATACGCATAATTTCCTAATATATGTTCCTGCTTGACATTTAACCTTAAATAAAACATCTCTATCTTTCATTTCCAAGAATTTAATTTCATATATTTTTCTAATCCTTGTTCTTCGAGCTACGGCAGATCGTATCGGTGGACGCTGATAAATTGGTCCAGTAAATTCTCTAAATACCTCCAAGATTCTATTCAACTCGATATCGCCATGTAATCTCATAACTACAACATACTCTTTATCACTAGTAAGCCAAGTTCTAGCAATTGGTGTCGCCCTTCCAAGTGCGATGGGGAGGACTCCAGTAACACCGGGATCAAGCGTTCCACCGTGAGCAACTTTTTTGACATTCAATATTTTACTAATATATGCACTAACTTCATGGCTTGTAAGATTTGGGGGCTTATCTAGATTTATAACACCAAAGTTTAATAATTCACTCACGGTACGATTTGTTGGGGTGGTTCCCCATTTCGGATTAGTTTCTATTTCTTCTGGTGTCACCTTATAGATTAATGTTGGATCATCGAAGGGAAAATTCTCTGGCAGCATGGACATTAAATCTAGCACCTCTCGACCTAAATTATACACATACCATATAAAGTAAAAACTAAGAACTTTAGGTACCTTTTAAAACTCTTTTAATTTCCATGAATTCAAATATCTTTTGTATATTAACTTAAATTCCTAAAAAATAAGATATAATAATGGCAATGACTGGGAACCCCGAGTGCTGAATTGATGATGAGGGTCGGCATCTAGGAGCCTATGGTGAGTTGTAATGATGAATCCGGAATTGGCCAAGAAAAAAATTAAGCAGCTTATATCGAAAATACCTGGACCGGATCGAAAAAAAGTTATAGCTGCTTTTTTAAATATGAGTAAGGCAAGGAATCTACGAGAAGATCATGTCTACAAAGCACGTTTTATCAGCCAATATTGTGAAGCACTAAAAGATCTCCCACGGAGCGAGAGAAAGAAAATATGTAAAGAACTCCGCAATTTAGTACGTAGTCTATGAGGGATAGAGACTGTCCAAGATAAAAAAATTGCTGCAGAAGAGATTGGAAAATAAAATAAACGGTAGACTCCTGAATCTCTTACCCGGAAGGATTCCAGTTATTGGTGGAGCGGCACTTTTACATCTTAAGAGGGAGATTGTTCCCTATGAAAGAGAGATTGGAGAAGCTCTACTAGATCTAATGAAGAATGTTAAAAGTGTATGGGTTTACCGTGCACCAACGGCTACAATTTTTAGAATACCAAATTTAGAATGTGTGGCTGGTGATTGTAATCCCGAGGTAATACATAAGGAACTAAAGACAATTTTTTATCTTAATATACAAAAGATTACTTTTAGTCCAGGTAACGCTGGCGAAAGAAAAAGGTTATTACGAATCATATCCCCACAGGATATAGTTCTAGATATGTTTGCGTGTGTAGGTAATCTCTCTTTACCCATTGCTGTAAATGTAAAGCCCAAAAAAATCTACGCTATTGAGATAAATCCTCTGGCATACAAATACCTTCTTAAAAATATCAGGGTAAATAAAGTCGAATCTATAATGGTCCCCTTTCTCATGGACAATCGTGATTGGAAAGAAGAAGGCTTTGCAGACCATGTTTTAATGGGATATTTGCCGGAGCCAGATAACGTTCAACTCAGGATAGCATTAAATTCTATTAAGCCAGAAGGAGGAACTATTCATTTTCATACCATAGTAAAAATTGGTAACGAAAAGGATAAACTAGGCGAGTTCAGAAAAAAAGTAGAAAAAGAAAAGTTCAATGTTAAGCAACTAAAAATGGAAAAAGTCAAACCTATTGCACCACATAGAAATCATGTGGTCATAAGAGCGTACATCAGAAAAGTATGGTGAAAATCGATATGGTTGCACTCGCTATCAAACTAAAGGATCATAATAGCCTAATACGGCTTGCTGTTAAAATGTGCGAATTGGATCTAATAGATCCGATATTATTGAGAACGGGTAAAAATAGTGAAATACTCTTTTTAAAGACCGATTTACTGCTACTCAATGAAGATATGATCCGAGTCATATTTTACAGTATATCTACATTAAAAAGAAGTATCCCGCGAAATTATGAGAGAATCTACTATAAAAAGACGAAAAAAGAGGAAATATCCTTTGATAATGGTATAAATATATTACCAGAGGGATCATGCGAAGAGCTCCAAATTGTTAACGTTAACTATAATGATGAACTCCAAAAGGTCTTCCAAGGGAAAACGATGAGCGAATATAACAACGTACTAAATTTTGTTGAGACCAAAAATTTTATTGATTTAGTTCGCTTTGCAGCCGACTACGAACTACCTATATTTGTACAAGTACTCTCGGATAAAGCTATCTATATTACAAATTTCCCGACACAGACGCCAGTTACAGGATACGGACATTTATTATCACCTCTAATCTTATATTCTCTTAGAGAAATTTCGAACATGAAAAGCTATCTGCCATTTGTTAAATATATTGAAGCATCTGAAGGGGCAAGTGAATATTTTCTATTTGTGAAAGGTCTTGACGAATTTGGGAGATATGCTCCTTTGATATATATTGCAGAAGATTTTTTGGTATTTACAAAAAAAATTTCAGATAGAATGAGATGATAATACATTGAATTCGGAGAAAAAAGCGTGGGTAAAAGTTATAGAAACTCAGACAGGTACAATTTTAGCGGCATGCGATGAAGAGCTCTTAGGAAAAAAACTGAAAATGGGCGAATTGGATATTGAAATTTCCCCTAAATTTTATAAAGAGCATCTTGTTGATAGAGAAACTCTTATTAAATTGCTTCAAACAGCAGATGTGTTAAATTTAGTAGGCAATTTTGTAGTATCTTTAGCTGAAAACTTAGGGCTTATACACTCTTCGGCAAAAATTTTTTTTATCGATGCAAATGGAGATAAAATACCTCATGCGCAAATGTATAAATTTGAAATTGGTAGAGAATAATAAATGGAAATGATGATGGTCTCGAGCTCGGATTTGCATGAAGAAAGACCGGGAGCTGATCCGTACTTCAGAAATTTTATTTTCTTAAAACTTTAATAGCACTTAAAATTTTTTTTAAGTATACACGAATAGGTGATGAGTGTAATGATTTCAATAAGGTCGATTGCTGTTCTCGCATTTAAAAATCTGAGTAGAAAAAAAGTAAGAACAGTACTTTCTATTACTGGGATTATCATCGGGGTAATGTTATATGGCGGAATGTCTTATGCTACAAGTTCTCTAAAAACAAGAGTTACTGACGTTATTGGTTTTCTCCAAGATGCAATGTTAATTCAAAATAAAGATTCTATAGCGCCCGTCTTTTCAATAGTTGATTTGAAAATAATAGATGATATAGACATGTATTTCCCAGATATTGTAAGGGATTTCTCTCCTCAAATATGGTTATTGAATAGTTCTCAAAAACAACCAACAATAGTTCTTGGAGTTTACCTCAGTAAGGAAATTAGTATGAGAACCTTTTTAGCAAACTTAAAAGTCAATGGCGAGTTGCCGTCAGATAATTCTACTGGATGGATAATTTTAGGTAGTGCTATCGCAGAGAGCTTCAGAAAAAAGGGCTACGATATCGGTGATAATCTAACATTGTTGAATCTGGGGCAAACACGGAGCTTAAGAATTATTGGTAATTTTACTACTGGCACTTTTTATGACTGGTTGGTAATAATCTCTATTTATGATGCTTGGAAGTTATCACCAAACTTAGAACAAGAATCAGAAGTTTCCGTAATTGAAATAAGATTAAGGGATCCAACCTATAGCGATGAAATCCAAAGTTTTCTTGATTCGAGATACTCAGGAAAATATGAGTTAGTATACAACATAGAAGTAGCAGAAATGGTGGGAAATACAATCAATACTGTGGATAAGTTTGCTATGGTAATCGGATTATTAGCTCTTATAATAGGCTCCTTGGGTGTAGCTAATACTATGTTTATTAATATTACAGAGAGAAAGCAGGAGATTGGAATCTTAAAGGCAACAGGTTGGACTAATGGTGAGGCAGCATTGGAAATTCTAATGGAAGCCTTAATTATGGGTTTGATTGGAAGCGTAATTGGTGCCGGCTTAGGATATTTTGCTACGATCTTCGCTGTAAAGATTTTCTCAATAAATATGACTATTTACTTTAGTGCGATTGTCTTCATAAATTCGATCTCTGCAGGACTCATAACATCAACAGTTGCAGTTTTAATTCCTGTGTGGAAGGTTATGACTTTAGTTCCGATAAAGGCTATCAGGGAGTGAGTTAAAATGATTGTAGAAGCAATAGATGTACATAAAGTATATCTCCTTGGGAAAACAGAGATATACGCGCTTAGAGGCGTTAATTTGAGCATTGATAGGGGTGATTTTGTATGTATAATGGGTCCCTCTGGAGCAGGTAAATCAACATTATTACATATTCTTGGTGCTTTGGACACGCCAACAAAGGGAACTGTCAAATTCATGAATGAGATCCTTAATAATAAAAATGATAGGTTCTTAGCAAGACTTAGAAGAGAGAAAATCGGATTTATTTTTCAGTTCTTCTATCTAATACCCACCCTAACTGCTAAGGAAAATGTAATGCTGCCCTTAATTCCTATAAAACCAAGATGGCTTGAGCGTAGAGCTGAAGAGCTACTAGAGCTCGTCGGGCTTAAGAAAAGAATGAGCCACAAACCAAAGGAATTAAGTGCTGGAGAGCAACAAAGAGTAGCTATAGCGAGAGCTTTAATTAATAATCCTGAAGTTATAATTGCTGATGAGCCTACTGGGAATCTTGATTCTGACAATGGAAGACAAATCATAGATATTCTGTCGAGAATAGTTAGGGACGAAAATAAAGCTGTTATCATAGCAACACATAATATGGATGTAGCAAAAAGAACAGATAGAATTGTCTACCTAAAGGATGGGGCTATAGTAAAGGTGGATGAACTAAAATGAGATTGCCGCTAGGCAAGCTTCCCTCTTCGATCCTCAGAAAGATAATTCTAGATTCGATAAAGGTTGATAATTCGGTTCTGCTTCCACCAAAAATTGGTGAAGATGGTGCTGTGGTAAGGTTGAAAGATAATTTAATCGTTGCTGCATCAGATCCTATTACGGGGACCTCTTCTAAGATTGGCTGGTTAAGCGTTCATATTAATGCAAATGATATTGTCGTTCATGCAGCAATACCCCAGTGGTTCTTAGTTATATTACTAATGCCAGAAGGAACAAAAGAAAAAGATATAGAGGATATTATGGCTGGTATCCACAGAGGTCTTGAAGAGCTAAGAATTAACCTTATAGGCGGACATACTGAGATTACAAATAAAGTAGTAGCACCAATTGTTGCTGGTTTTATGTTAGGTGAACCAATAAAGCCAGGGTATTTCATACAAACGGGAGGAGCTAAGCCCGACGATGCTATCATTATAACGAAGGGAGCAGGTATCGAAGGTACATTAATATTGGCTACCGATTTCTATGATGAGCTTAAAAAACACATAGAGAAGGAACTTCTCCAAAACGCGCAGCAATTAGATCGGCTTATTAGTGTCTATAAAGATGTTATGACATTGATTTCTGGAATCGGCCTGGAAAATATACATTCAATGCATGATGCAACTGAGGGCGGACTTCTAGGTGCTTTATATGAGCTATCAGAAGCATCTAATACTGGTTTTGTTATATACGAAGAAAAAGTTCCTATTTTGAAAGAAACCAAGGCAATTACAGAATTCTATAAGCTAGATCCTCTAAAATTGATAAGTAGTGGAACCTTAGTGGCTACAATCGAAAAAAATCTCGCAGAGATCGCCGTAAAGAAATTACAAGAAATAGGAATTAATGCTGAGATTATTGGTAGAATTACTGAAGCTCCAGATAAAATTGTTGTAAGAAAAAATGGATATAGAGAGATATTAAGCGAGGTTCCAATAGACGAACTATGGAAATTTCTAGGCCATAAAGAAGTATAATTTTTTTACAATACTAATAGATACAGCATTTAACACATTACAAATCTGTATTTTAGGTAGGTAATCTGCAGGTTGGCTATTTTAGTTTATTAAAAAAGTGTTATAAATTCTTTAATTCGACCTATCGTTTAAGAACAATATATACAACATATATGAAATATGTTAAACTTTGAAATTTCTGAAAAATAATGAATCCTTTAGAGATAAGGTGTTAATAATGTCACTAGATCCTTATGAAATGGCAAAAACCCAAATAAGAAAAGCTGTAGATATCCTAAATTATCCAGATAAGGAAAATGTTTATGCACGATTGAGCGTTCCCGATCGAGTTTTAGAAGTATACCTGCCCATAAAAATGGATGATGGTACAATAAAAGTTTTCGTTGGTTACAGAAGTCAGCATAATAATGCTCTTGGCCCTTATAAAGGCGGTGTCAGATATCACCCAAACGTTACAAAACACGAAGTAATGGCGCTTTCTACATGGATGACTTTTAAATGCTCTTTAGCAGGTATCCCCTATGGTGGTGGAAAAGGAGGTATAACCGTAAATCCAAAAGCCCTTAGTAAGGGCGAATTGGAAAGGCTAAGTAGGGCATATTTCAGAGCAATCGCTCCAATTGTAAGCCCAGATAAAGATATACCTGCTCCAGACGTATATACAGATCCCCAAATAATGGCTTGGTTCTTTGATGAATACTCAAAAATTGTTGGCTATAATGCATGGGGTGTAGTAACCGCAAAGCCGCTTGAATTGTTTGGCTCTCTAGGTAGAATATACTCCACAGGATATGGTGTAGCCGTCGCCGCAAGAGAGGCAGCAAAAGTAGCTGGTTTTGATCTTAAGGGTGCAACTGTAGCTATTCAGGGGTATGGTAACGCAGGATACTACACCGTGAAATTCTTACATGAGTGGGGAGCAAAAATAATCGCTGTGAGCGACTCAAAAGGTACTGCAATTAACAGAAATGGACTAGACCCTGATGACCTGCGTAACTGGAAGCACAATAAGAGCAAGTTGAGAAGCGTTGTTGACTATCCTGGGGCCGAAGAGAGGCTTGAAGGAGATACAATGGCACCATTGTACCAAGAGGTAGATATCCTGATTCCTGCAGCGTTGGAGGGTCAAATCACAAAAGATAATGCAGATAAAATCCATGCTAAAGTAATTTCTGAAGCGGCTAATGGTCCTACAACTCCTGAGGCAGATGAAATTCTAAACGAAAAAGGAGTAGTTATCTGTCCAGACTTCCAAGCCAATGCTGGTGGTGTTATAGTAAGCTATTTCGAATGGGTTCAGAACCGTCAGGGTATTGCATGGACTGAGGATGAAGTAAAGAGAAGATTAGAAGAGAAGATAGTGTCGTCTTTCCACGCCATGAGAGAGGCAAAAGAAAAGTACAAAGTTGACTGGAGAACTGCTGCTTATATAGTTGCTATTGATCGTGTAGTAAGAGCAATGAGACTAAGAGGTTGGCTATAAATTTTTTAATTTTATATTTCTCTCTTTTCTATTACGTATACACTATACGAGGCGTATATTTTACGCACTCTAAGTGTATACTTTTAAATTAGTATTCGATAATATTATTAGTTGAGTGAAAGTTAAAGTCCCGGATGATTAAATGAAATTTAATAAAACAGCAACATTTGATCTTTATTTACATGGTGGTCATGCACCTCATTGGTTAGTAAAGAGAATGAAGCTTTTGGGAAAAGCCATCATTACATTTATTGTTGAGGAATTTGGGCAAAGAGAACTTCTAAGAAGAATAGCTGATCCATTATGGTTTCAAGCTTTTTCATATGTATTAGGGTATGATTGGGATTCTTCTGGCGTTACAACAGTAACTACTGGAGTTTTACGAGAAATTCTTACCCCAGAAACAGGAATCCTTGCTGCAGGTGGAAAAGGAAAGAAGTCTCTTAATACGCCTCAAGAAATTAAGCGAATTGGGAAAATATTTGATTTCGATGAAGAATATACAAATTATCTCATCCAGACGAGCAGAAAAATTGCAAAAATAGACAATGCAGTAATACAAGATGAGCATAATATCTATCATCACACGATATTTATTTCAGAGGATAAACATTGGAGTGTAATTCAGCAGGGTATGAACCCTAAAAGAAAAACGGCGAGAAGATATCATTGGATCTCCGAAGGAATTAAGAGTTTCGTTGAAGATCCGCATAAAGGTATCCTCGGGAGTATAAAGCTTCCATTTGTGTTAAATATGGCTTCGAAAGAGAGCTGTGAAGCTCAGAAAGTTTCAGTTGATCTAGTGAACGATGGTATAAATGTTTTGAAAAGAGATCTCAGCATATTAGAAGCTCGAAGTAAAGGAATGAAAACTCTGGAAACTTTCCTTACCGGCGCAAATTATGTAATTGAGAGTAACCTGAATATTCGAATAAAAATTCGAAAAATTAATTGGAAGGCTTTAGAGGAAGCTTATAAGATTTCTCCTGGATCATACGAAGAATTAATAGGAATAAAAGGAATTGGACCGGGAACGATTAGAGCATTAGCTTTAGTTGCAGAGCTAATATATAATGCAAAAGTATGCTGGAAGGATCCGATAAGGTATACTTTTGCTGTTGGAGGAAAAGACGGCGTACCGTATCCTGTAAATGTCAGAAGAATGGAAGAAGTGGCAGATATTCTTAGGTTAGCTTTAGAGAGTATAAAGCTAGACAAAAAAGAAAAAATAAGAGCCCTGAAAAAGCTGTCCTATTTGTTGCCCACTTAAGCCTTTATACTACATTCTTTCAAGAATTGGGATCCCAAGGAGTGATAATGCATTCCTTAAAGTAATTCTAAAAGCCTCTACAAGAAGTAAGCGGGCATTTCTTAGCTCTGTGGTCTTCGCGCGAAGAACAGGGAATCTTTGATAGAAGCTATTAAACGCAATTGCAAGTTTATTAGCATACTCGACGATAATATCTGGTCTCATTTGCCTTACTGCTGATTCTATTGCGTCTGGAAAGAGAGATAACCTTAGAATAATCTCTTTCTCAATATCCTCTATAAGAGTTGAGAAATCAGCATCTTGAGGTAATTTAAATTCTGCCTTTCTTAGAATGGAAACAGCTCTTGCATAGGAGTACTGAAGGAAGGGGCCACTATTACTTTCAAGATTTAAAACGCGATCCCAATCGAAAATCATAGGTCTTGTGGGTGCAGAAGAAAGAAGCGCATATCTCACAGCACCAACAGCAACGGCCTTAGCGATCTTTAATTTTTCTTCCTCAGCTTTATTTGGCAATGTTGCTACGAATTCATAAGCTTTTTCTTCCGCTTCATCAAGGATCTCATCGAAGGCAATAAATCGTCCTCTTCTAGCAGAAATTTTAGCGCTTGGTAATTGTACTAGTTCATATGCAACATGTATTATCTTTTTTGCATAATCTGGAAAACCTGCGAGAACCAGAGCAGATCTTAATTGTTTTTGGGGTAGCGTTTGATCTGCTCCGATCACATTAAGAACTAAATCAGCTTTAAATCGACTAATTTTCTCTATAGCGTAGGCAATATCCCTTGTTGTATATAATGTTGTACCATCCTTTCTCATCAAAACAAGATTCGGTGGTAGCGAATCCAAGTCATTAGCTTTAATTATTTGACTAATTTTCTCTAAGCTTAAGTCAAAAATTTCTCTTACTTCAGGAACTTCTTGGAGAGCTCTTCTTATGTCTAAGATAGGTACTCCTGTTTCTTCATCATAAATAATCCATCCTGCATTTTTTAACCTGTTAATAATAACTTTAACCTTCCCATCCCATACAAGATCGCTTTCCCAGTCAAAACCATCAAATGTAATACTAACACGATTTAAGGTCTCTAGAAAGCCCTCTAAAGCATCATTACATATTTTTCTAAAGAGTTTTTTTACTTCGGGATCTCCATTTTCATATTTGATCATTAAGGAACTAACCTCATTTTCAAGGGTTCTTAAATCAGCAATTTTTTTTCTAAGATGATTGAAAATTAATGGCCATCTCTCTCGGAGCTCAGCATGCACTTTAAACCAAGATCTGGCGTTATTAATTTTTTTATTAGCCTCTTTTAGAAAGTCAAAAAAACCAATGAGTTTCTCTTTTAAGGCAGTAGATATTCTATTAATTTGATTCTTAGCCAATAAATCCTTGAGTATGTTAAAGATGATCTCAACTTTCTCAATCCAATTTATAGTAGGGTATCTCTTAAGGTTTCTAGAGATTTTTTTTAAGGTCTTTATCAGTTTGGTGTTAGGTATTTCTTTCTCATTAAGCAAAGATTCATCTAATTGATTTAGAAATTCGAGAAGCCTCTTTTTTATGTCCATTAACTCAGTTTCATATTTTAATATCTCCGAAATTGTTGCCACACAAGAGTAGACCATTCCAATCCAATGATCTTTTTTACCATAGGGCTCTAATGGTAGTTTCGAAATGCCATAAGCAAGGTAAGCAACTTGTCTTCCCATATCGTCAACATACATTCTTGTTTTAACATTATATCCAACGAATCGAAAAAGCCTAGATAATGCATCACCAAGAACCGAATTTCGTGCTGTGCCGATATGGATTGGATGAATTGGGTTCGGACTTGTATGTTCTATAATTACATTTTTATTGCGACCCAGGTCAAAGTGCCCATACTTTTCATTTAACGAGATAATACTCTTAATGACATCACCTGAGAATTTTGTGTAGTCGATGAAGAAGTTTATGTATCCATTCTTGTTTTCGATTTTTTCTATTAATGGAATTTTCTTAGCAGATAACTCCTTAACAAATAGATCTGCGATCATCATGGCCTGTCGCTTATATTCCTTTTTGTTCTTTGATTTCATTTTCGCTATTTGAAAGCTAATAGTCGAAAATAAGTCACAAAATGCGCGATTGGGAGAAATCTCAAGGGATGGTGGGACCGAAGAGTTGGGGAAAAAATCCGTTTGAACATTTAAGAGCAAATTTTCAAGATTTTTCCTAAGCTTTCTCAAGGGATAATCATGTTCCAAAGCCATCACCTAATTTTTTAAGCTCTTCTTCAAGATCGGTAAAATCTACCTTAATCTCTTCCTTTTTAGTTTCTTCTGCAACTTTCTCTTGAGGGAGTACTGATTTCAGAACAGAATCGACTTTGCTTTCGAATTTGGGAATTATGGACTCGATTGGTTCATTATCTTTAACTAATTTTTTTATTGCAATCAAAAGAGCAGCCGTGTAGTATAATGTACTAAACTGAAGTTTGTTTCCTTCGAAGTCGAGAGACACTAATCTATCATCGTCACTAAATTGCGCTACTAATACCCTACCAGGAATTCCCTTGACTTCTGACTTCGAAGAAAATAAAAAGACGAGTCTTACAATTTCCTCATTTAATTCCAAATCTGCCCAGGAAACCCATAACGGTAGTTTCATTTCGGTAATTAGTAAACTTAATATCGCAGGAACAACGCGAATTTCCATGCTATAATCCCAAAAATTATCGGAGAAAAAAACTTTGGAAGCAAATTTTGCGGGGATATCTGGCGATTTAGATAGAACTTTATCGATATTTTTCCTGATCGCGCTATAGAGAATATTGACGAGATCCGATTTGGCATTTGTTATTTTGAGGGTTTGATGCCTAAGATTCTCGTCGAAGACCACAAAGAACATTATTTCCACCGTAGTTATAATAAGTATAGTTGTTTTATGTAATTTTATGTAATGTATACTGCCTTAGTCTACTCTTTCATATGATTCTAAAATAGGTTTATGGTATTCAAAACTTTCGCGAATTGCAGAAGCCAATTTTTTGCTCCTTTTAAAGAATTAACGAAAAATATAACCAAGAATCTTCCGAGATGAGAAAACTTGAGTTTTATAGATACTTGGTTTCTAGAGATGCAAATTATTCTCGTTATTCTACTATTTGTATTCGTGTTTACTCAATTAGAAGGGTATATCATAGAAAAAACGGTCCGTAAATTTAATTTGGAATCGAATTCTAATGTACGAATTTTCACTTTTAAGGATCTATCGATCTTAATTTTCTCTATTATAAAAATAAAAAAGATCGCTCTATTGGCTTTTAAGATAAATCCTCAAATACCAGAGAAGCTGACCTATACTAGTAGCATCAAAGGATACTTGGTAGGAAAAATAAACTATACTATCGAAAACTTGACTAAAATAGGAGCTAGGATAACCTTTTTGATTGATAGAGATGATTTTGGGATCCAAAAATACATTTTAGTGAAGATGACTGGATATAAAGAAGTCAAACTAGTAAAGAAAATATTGTATGCTGCAAATCTTTTAGATGAACAGTTCAGAATAATGGGAGTATCACTAATAAAACTCTCCGGTAAGCAATTTGAGTTTTTACTAAAAAAAATTAGTAAATTTGGTATAGTTTATCTATTTAAGACAAAGATTAAGGCTAAATCTCATATGTTTAAAGAATCCTTGAGCGATAAAGAAGAAATCATAAATATTAGTGAAAGAAGCATACCAAAAAATACAAGTATATTCCTATCAGTTCTTGGGTTGAAGGCATCAAGTTTAAGAAAATCTTTTGATGAGAGAATCATTACTCTAGAATTTAATTTATTTATGTCGGTTCGAAAAATCTCTAAGAAAATACTTAGCTATAATAACTTTAAACCATTATTAGATGGAATTTTCCCCTATTTCTTCTTATCACAAGATTTCGAGATAGATAGAAAGAGGAAAATTATCGAAAAAATCTTAACGCCACTCTCCATAATAGCAAAAAGCAAAAAAACTATCTATATTTCTGTAAGTACAAAATCGAGCCAAATGGATAGATTACTACGAGGAATATTCTCTCTCTTCATAAATATAAGTTCTAATAAGATTCCAATACCGGAGATTAAAGCTAATGAGAAATATACTGAAGGAGATTTCTGGATTGGTTGGCAGCTGATAGATAGAGAGCCCATATCTAAGTTTTATTTATCATATGGT
>JAGGXM010000138.1 GCA_021163045.1 Thermoproteota archaeon
GCCCCCATTTTATTAAAATTAATTGTATCTTATTTTTATTTTAAATATCAAATATTACTTTCGCAAAATGTAATCCATTTTTCTTCCCAAACTCTAACATGTGATAGGATATTCCTTTTACTTCTACACCAGATTTATGCTTATTTGGATTAAAATGCTCACCATAACACTTTGCAGTTAAAAACCACATGTCATTCTTTTTTTCTATTTTAATCTCAAAATCTTCAAAAATCCATCCTTCAACATCGAAGTAAAAAATAAGCTCCTCCAACCAATTTACTAGAAGCGACTTTAAATTATCGGCCTCTATCGATATTTCCTTGATATTTTTTCTTTCAATGATAGAGCCGGCTGTTATTGTATTGAAAAGAGCTTTGGCCGCATTTTTAAAAACTCCCTCTAGATTTTTACCATATGCTAGAACCATAACATCTGCAGTATGCTCGTCTAAAATTTCATATTCTTTCATCGTTAATCCCCAACATAAGTAGATAACATAATGGGTTTTATATTAATCCTTTTGCCTCTTTTATGGATTTTATAACTTGTTCTTTGGATCTTTCAGGAATTGCAGAATAGCCATAAAACTCTAGTTGGATGAAAGCTCTTCCATGTGTTACTGACCTTATAACACTTGGTAATCCAATAGATGTCCTAACAGGGATAATTCCTCTCAATTTTACCATATCACCTGTATATGTTTCCATTTTTTTGATCCGTGCTTCTCTCCTGTTTAATTCCGCAGTTACATCGCCGATATATTCTGGTTTTGTACTTAGATTAAATTCATAGTAGGGCTCGTATATCTCAAATTTAGCTCTAACTAAAGCCTCTACAAAGCTAGTCAATAGCCTATTCACATTTATCTCTTTTTTCTTATTTTTCTTAGAAATAAGAACTCTGCATCCGAAAATAGATTCACCAAGAATGGGTCCGAACTTTAATTTTTCACTAATTGTTTCCTTAAGTTCCTTCTTCTCTTCGCCTTCAAAGCCCTGAAAAGATATTATATTTCCATCTACGGAATTAGTTAGTTTTCCATAAAATAATTCCTTAATGTCTACCTTTTCAAAGTCTATTGGATGAATCTCTATGATATATTCCTCTGATTCTACTCTTGAGCCCTCAATAATAACCTCTTTATAAGCAACCATAGGTTCTGAACTATAGAAGTCTATTTTTTCCTTTAGCCTATTTAACGCTGTTTCTAAGTGGAATTCACCAATACCTCCAAGTAATATTTGTCCTGTCTCCTTACTTATCTCCGCAATAAGATTTGGATCCTCTAGAGTCAAAACTCTTAACTCCTTTAGTAGGCGGTCAAAAGATCCAAGTTTCTTTGGTTCTAAGGCTACAAAAACGACAGGAACAGCAATATATGTAGGGATTTTAAAATGCCCAGGGACGTTTTCTGTTGAATAGGTCTCGCCAGGTCTAGCATCAAGCATTACTCCAACAATATTTCCTGCTGGTGCCTCCTTTATAGTTTTAGTTTTTGACCCGAAGAGCATCTGTATGCTGTCAACATTTTTGGATTTTCCGGTATTTAAGCAGATGAAGGAACCTTTTCGAACATTGCCAGAAAATATACGAATGGTTGAAAAAATTTTACCAACTTGCAATTGTATTTTACTGATATAAAGAATTGTTGGTTCCGTTTTTGAACATTCTATGAGATTCTTAGGGATGGTTTCCGTAGTCCATAATTTTTCTATTCTATAACGTTGAGCTATCTGTGGATCAGGAAGTTTCTCATATATTATTCGTGCAATTAACGGTCCTAAAGGAAGTACCTTCTTGATGGTGCCTTGCTGTTCTAATTCTATAATTTTCTTGATTTTGAGCCCCTTCTTTAAAGCTGAAACTAGAGTAAAACCCCATCCATAAAGAGCAGATCCGAAAATTACATCCTCTTTTTTTGGATCTACTCTCCAATTCTTTTGGTCAGGCTCAGAATAAGCTTCGATTATATTATTAAAATCGACAACAATTTCTTCTAACCTATTTATTATTTGTGTTTCGTTCATGGATAATTCTCTAATAAGACGATCTACTTTATTTACTAGTAAAATTGGTTTTACCCATTCACTTAAAGCTAACTTTAAGTAGGCCTCAGTCTGTGCCATGACGCCTTCGACAGCATCCACCACCACAATTGCGCCATCAATGATTCTTAATGCGCGACTAACTTTTCCTGAGAAGTCTATATGACCCGGCGTATCGACCAGATTAAGCAAGTATGCATCTTCATTTAACGGCATTAATATGCTTATTGCAGCCGTTTTCATCGTAATTCCACGCCTTTGTTCTTCATCTAAAAAGTCTAAATATCGAACTTTACCAGCTAATTCTTTCGATATCATTCCACCGTGAGCTAGGATTACATCTGTTAACGTCGTTTTTCCATGATCTACGTGGGCTAATGTTCCTACATTTCTAATCTTACTTGGAGTACGCATTAATTTGAGTATTTCTGATATTTTACTGAACACTACTGACACCTTTAAATAACTCTTGATAATTCACCTAATCTTTAGTACTAATTAAGAAAAATCACTATTGTGAGATATATGAAAAAAATTAGGATTATAATTAACGATGATAAAAGAAAACATAGGATACTTAAACAAATCTATAGAGCAATGGTTAGAGGCTTTGCTTGCCTCGGGTGCAAATTATGTGTATATTCCTGCCCAAGTAAGGCTATAAGAGTTATTAAGAATGGCGATTCTTTTCTCCCTGTAATCGATAGTAATCTTTGTAATGGTTGCTTAATTTGTAATAATATTTGTCCTGTAGGTATTTTCTATACTGCTGATCCAGAGTCCTAAATTCGTTAAGGATGAGCATATGCTATTATAATAATCTCACCCTCATTTGCGTCTATTCTACCAAAGCCAAAGCGTTCCATCTGGATATAATCGCCTTTCTCTAACTTTTGAGCTTCTAGTTCGGTTAAACCTTTTATTCTCGAGCCATCAGGCATATTTACAATAGCAGGAATATAAAGATCTTCTCCAGGAACCCAGTGTATTTTGCTTATTCCAGGAATAACTTTTCTACTGTGCAATTTTGCTTCAATTGTTTTTTCCTGTTCACTAATGTTGATTACCTGAATATTTCCAAGTTCTTTAAGTCGGATTATATCCTCACTTTTCATGGCATTATGGATCACACTAAGATCATCTTTAGAGATAAAGACTTCTATACTTTTTTTGCCGTTCTCTTCTACCGGTAATAAGCGATAATATCGTTTACCTGCTTTCGGATTCCCCGGTATCCAATCCATTTTAACTTCAATAGGTTCTTCTACTTCACTAATTATAATACGATAAGGCTCTTTTACGAAAGATATCCGTTTTGCTATAGGAGATAAAATCTGTCTATTGAATGTATAAAGCGTTTCGAGACTAACTTCAATATCGTTTTTTGTCATTCCCACGTGTTCCGCTAGTTTTTTAAGCGCTTCTGGATGTATTCCGCGTCTTAAAAGAGCCCGTAATGTTGGTAAACGAATGTCCTCCCATCCACTAAGATCCCCCTGTCTCAATGCATTTCTAATGTATCTTTTATGTATCTTCATTCCTGGTAGCTTTATCATGCCATACTCAATAAATGTAGGGAGCTGCCAGCCGAAAGCTTGGTAGATCTCTTTCTGGATATCCTCATTCGTTTGATGCTCCTTAGCCCGTATAACATGTGTTATATTGAGCATATGATCCTCTATAACACATGCAAAGTTGTATAGAGCATATAATGTATACTTATATCCTGTTCTTGGATGCGGAACATTTTTTATTAACCGCATTATAGGCGGATCCCTTAATGCTGGATTTATATGTTTCATATCAGTTTTTAAACGGATAACTGCTGATCGGAATTGATATTCGCCATTTACCAATTTATCCCAATCTTCAACTTTATCTAGTTTTTCTCTGTGAGGACAGGATTTCTTTTGTTCCTTATATTTAGAAAATTCCTCCGTAGAGCATGTACAAATGTAGGCTCGTCCCTTGAGGAATAATTCACGTGCTAGTTTATAATACAAGTCAAAATGATCGCTCTCATAGACAAGTTTATCCCAATGTAATCCCATGGCTTTCAGATCTTCCTGAATCCACTTATAATATATCTTCTTTATCCTTTTTGGATCCGTATCTTCGATCCTTAAGACGAATTCCCCATCATATTTTCGAGCATAGATGTAACTTAGGTATGCTGCACGTAGAAATTGTCCTATATGTAGAGCCCCAGATGGGGCTGGAGCAAATCTTGTTACTATTTTAGTGTATTTATCTGCATCTGGTAGCGGTGGAAGCCCTTCCCTTGTCTTCTTAGATTTCGCTTCCAGCAGTTCTTCAACAGATAAATTGAATTCTTTTTTCAGAATTTTTTCCTGATCCTCAATACTTAATCTATTTATTTCGCTTACAACCTTAAATATTGTTTCCTTAATGAAATTCCTCTTTTCCGGATCTTTAAGATCGTTTCTAATGGCCGGATTTTCTATAACTATCTTCTTAATGACAGCATCAGGATTCGCCTTTCCATTGTGCAAAACTGCATTAACTAATGCGTATTTCTTTGCGATTCTTAGTAAATCCATTAAGTGCACCTCTAAATACTTTTCCTCTCAAAAAATGGAAACCAATATTTACCTTTATTTTTATCTATTCGTTCTTCATCCCATTCTTGTAAAATTTTAACTGCCTCGCTAGCCACCAAGGCGGCTTCTCTCTCGCCTACTTTTCCAAATTCATTTGTTTCTCTATTAGCAAAAACAGCACAAACAGCGCCGGATCTCACCCCAAATATGCTTGATAATGTAAATAACGTTGCTGTTTCCATCTCAAAGTTTAATACGTTCATCTTTCTAAGCGTATCTACTAGTCCTCTCTGCCAATTAGGAAGATAATTCTTAGGTCCCGGTCTCTCCTGACCCACATAAAACGAATCCGTACTAGCAGTAATACCAACATGATAAGGAATACCTAGTGATTCTGCGGCTTTTATTAATGCTAGAGTAACATCTAAATTTGCAACCGCGGGATACTCTATTGGAGCGTAAGCCCTACTGGCACCATCTAGGCGCATTGCAGCAGAAGATATTACAAGATCGCCTATATTAATTTCTTTGACTAAAGCTCCTGTACTTCCAACTCTAATAAAAGTATGAACCCCAATTCGTACCAATTCTACTAATGCAATTTCTACCGCAGGACAACCAATGCCCGTACTCACAACAGCGATATCTTTACCCTTATATTTACCTCGAGCAGACCGATATTGCCTATAATATTGGACTTCCTTACTCTCATCCCATACAGAAGTTATAAGATCAACTCTAGCAGGATCCCCCGGAAGCAATACGTAGTTAGGAATATCTCCTGGCTTTAATTCTATATGATATTGTACATGACCTTCCCACTCAGGAATGTCCGCTCTTGTCTTTTTTGAATTCAAGCTTACATCGCCTCCAGCTTGCTCATTAGCTTCTCTATTTTCTCTAAAAGATCTTGATTTTCTGGATTTGGATATGTTATTGCTCTGAAAGACTTTGGAGGTCTTGTTATTCTTTCCCGTATTTCTTTAGGCCAGTTATCTGGATCGAATCCCTTTTGTGATAAGAAAGCAATCAGCCATCGTTGGACACCGAAACCAGAACAGCCGGTCCAAAGTATTTGATTTTTCTTTTGATGCTTTATTCTAAATGGTCCTGTGTATTTAGATCCGTGAATTGAAATATTGCCTATCTCAAGCCAATTCTTATTGTCTTCCCGCTCGCCACGATAAGGCAGCCATGCTTCAAAATCGATCGTTCCAGGCTTATTAATATCAATTGTACTCTCTTCTTTTTCGATCTCTCCAGCATGGACGAGATAGAATGGAGTAACCCAAGCCCACCGCCATTCAAGATCCAAAACTTTATCCATGAAATATTCATATTTCTCAAGAAGCTTGTTCCTAATCTCTACGACCTGATCTGGTTCTCCCAACCAAGTTACTTCTATTCTATGGAACTCAACTAATCTTTCGAGACCCCTAATACCACCAGATTCCCATCTAAAGCTTGGTCCTGATCGATCAAACCATTTTATTGGTAATTCTGATATTTTTATTATCTCGTCCCCAAAGAACCAGTAGAATGGTTCACATTGTGCAAAGCAATTAAAATATTCTGGAGATTTCACGAAATCCTTCAACCTGTCTTTTGGAACACTATTCAAGACTGTAACTAGATCATTCCACTCTTCGAAGTCTTCTGGATTGTAGGATATTGGCTGACTTGCGAAGATCATCTGGTGCGGTGTTCCTTTTATGTGACCTGTCTTTAAACCAACCTCGAGAGGAACCATTTTTGGATATATTGCTTCAATAAAACCGAGAGGCCTCAAAACTATATCTATAAAAGCCTCTTGAAATTTCCTTATCAAGTGCGTTATTGGTGGCGTATATAACCACTGCCCCACATAAAAATGCTTTATCCAGCCGATTTTTATTAGCACATCACTGGGATCCCCACTATACTTTGGTTCTTTCTTTGGACTTCTCTTGATTTCTCTCCAGTGCTCAACTTTTCCGCCCCATTTCTCTTTTTCTTCCTTGTACTCTATGAGATGAATAAGACGGTCTATTATTGGTTTCTTTATTTCGGATTCGGATAGATCATTAAGAATTACAATAGTCTTTCCATTTTCTTCTTTTATTGCCTTTACGAATGGTAATTTCGAGGTTATTCTATGTGATCCTTCAATTATTATTTTTGGTTCTCTTAATTCAATTGATCGCAAACCAATTTTGAACTTCCTTCCTAGAATTGGTTGAATATAATTTTTTATTCTTAGAACAGCATGGTGGACTCGCACACGTTTTCCGCTAGTTATTCTTATTATTAACTTATTATCCTCGATAGTATAGTCTGTAATCTGAGCACCTTCTTCCTTACTTTTAGCCCCTCTCAAAAGAATTTCTTCATTAAGTTCCTTTATGATATTTTGAAAATCTTTTTGAACATCTTCAGGTATTTTACTACTTAGGACATAGATTGCCTCGCCAAAAAACTTAACCATTTTATAGCCCTCTTCTTAAGTTTTTATAGTGATTGACTATGAATAATCTTGAATTAATTAAAGTATATTTTGGTTCTATAAATGAAAACATAATTAATAATATAGAAGATTTTGCCTTCTTGGCCATAGAATCTGATGAGGATATGCTGAAGAAGATAATTAAAAGTCATGTATTGCTCAGAGATCTCTATAAATCAGCGCTTGAGAAAGGTGTGCAAATAATTTTAGTGCCTCCAGATTCGTGCAGAGGAAATGCATGTGAAAACTGTAGATTTCTTAAAGAAATTGAATACCGTATCAAAAAATTTTTGGAAGGGTTCGAAGAACTTATTGGAACTCAGAATTCGGTACGTGGACTTCTTATCTATGGAATCCCTTTGTTTTTGAAAGTACAAAATAGTTAATTAATAAATAGGTTATCTCTCGATTTTGTAGATCCTAAAGTATAGTCAAGTCTGAAAGGTGGTATAATGTTCCTTTACGAACATGAGGGTAAAATGCTATTTCACCAAAATGGGATTTCTATCCCGAAAGGGCGCGTAGTATATTCCCCTAATGAAGCTATTAATGCCGCAAAAGAAATAGGTTTCCCTGTCGTTTTAAAACCCCAAATTCTAGGTGGAAAGCGAGGGAAAGCCGGAGCAATACGTTTTGCTAATAATGAAGAAGAAACTCTAAAGATCGCTAGGGAACTCTTTAACATGGAACTCTATGGTGAAAAAATTGAAAGATTATTAGTCGAAAAGAAAGTAGACATCGCTCACGAGTACTATCTCTCATTAACTGTGGATTTCTACTCTAGAAAGCCTATTTTAATATTTTCAACGGAAGGAGGAATAAGTATAGAGGAAGTAGCCAAAGAGAAACCGCATCTTATAGAGAAACGATATCTTGATCCAGATATCGGTTTAACTCCATTTATCGCAATTGGAGTTCTAAATAAGCTTGGCATCAGCGGGGAAAGCGCAAAAAAATTCGTGAAAATATTCACTAACTTATGGAAATTATTCGAAGGTAATGATCTCTTCCTAGCAGAAATAAATCCTCTTGTTCTAACCAAGCAGGGAGATGTAATCGCTTTAGATGCCCGCGTTGTTGTTGATGATAACGCTCAAATAAGGAGAGCTTGGATCGGAGAACTAAAAAGTAAACGTACCGGAAAAGAAAGTCTCGAAATTCAAGCTAAAAAGTTAGGGATTTCATTCGTCATTTTAGAGGGAAATATTGGCGTTATAGGAAATGGAGCCGGCTTAACAATGGCTACTTGTGACACTATTTTAGAATTAGGAGGAAAACCAGCGAATTTTCTAGACATTGGTGGCGGCGCGGGGCCCGAAAGAGTCGCATCAGCAATAGATCTAATTATGAAGCTTGGGAATATCAAAGTCATTTTAATAAATATTTTTGGAGGGATTACAAGGGCTGATAATGTAGCAAAAGGAATCATTAGTGCAATACAGACACTTAATTTGAAGATTCCAATTGTGGTTAGATTGAGAGGAACAAACGAAGAAATAGGGAGAGAGATGCTCCAAAGCGTGGGAATTAATGCCTATACCGACATGATCGAAGCTGTTAAGAAAGCAATAGAAATTGTTAAAGGAGGAAATGAAAAATGAAATCTCTAGTAGATAAAGATACAAGAGTAATTGTACAAGGAATTACTGGAAGTGAAGGTTCCTTCCATACGAAGTTAATGCTTGAATATGGAACTAAAATTGTAGCTGGCGTAACACCAGGCAAGTATGGCCATCAAGTCCATGGAGTCCCAGTATATGATACTATAGAAAGTGCACTTAAAGAGCACGAAGCAGATGCTAGTGTTGTATTTGTTCCTGCTAGGTTCGCATATAATGCTGTCCTAGAGGCGATATATAATGACTTATCACCAATCGTGGTGATAACCGAAGGCATTCCAACTTGGGATACATTACGCCTAGTTAGACTCGCTAAGAGAAAGGGTATTCATATTATTGGTCCAAATTGCCCGGGGATTCTTGTTCCTAATGAAACAAAATTAGGAATTATCCCAGGACACATTTTTAAACCTGGAGATGTTGCTGTCATATCAAGGAGTGGAACTTTAACGTATGAAATTGTAGAAGCGCTCTCTAACTCCGGCTTAGGTCAAAGCATTGCAATAGGCGTTGGTGGGGATCCAATACGTGGTACAAATCTTGTAGAGGCTTTGAAGTTGATTGAAGAACATCCGAAAACAAAAAAAGTTGTTTTAGTGGGAGAAGTGGGTGGCGTCGAGGAAGAGATGGTTGCTGAGCTCATAAAAAAGGGAGAAATTACTAAGCCCGTCGTGGCGTACATTGCTGGAAGATCTGCCCCACCAGGAAAAACTATGGGACATTCTGGTGCTATTATTCTCGGCGAGGCAGGAAAACCTGAATCAAAAATCAGAGCTTTTGAATCCGCTGGCGTTCCTGTGGCAAGATTAGTAACGGAAATTCCAGACTTGCTAAAGGGTATTTAGCATTTTAATTTCATCATCAAATTTTTCATTTAATTCTTATAACAGAATTTAAGATGTAGGTGCTAATTATTGAAGCCTTGGTTAATTGACTTTTTATCCTGTTCTACAAAAAAGATACATATCTCAAGGAAAATAGACAATGAGATTTTATCAGGCATTATTTTCTGCGATAAGAAAGACTATCCTATCTATAGAGGTCTTCCTATTTTTATTCCAAGAGTCCTAAGACCACTATTCGCTAAGATTAGAAACATTTATGAATCCTTAGATCCCGCACCGTGGAGAGCCAAGAAAAATGATTGGATCAAACATATGCGATTTTTACATATAAGAGCTCTAAAAACGGCATTAGCTAATCTATCCACAAAACGAGAGATAAAAGTTCTAGCAATTGGTTGCGGTTGGGGCTGGGAAGTGTGGAGTTTAATGAGGCTTGGGAACGCTTCTCATAGGTCCTTTGGTTACATAATTGGAACCGATCTTGCAGGCAAACCGCTTCGACTTGCCAAGAAAATTCAGAACACATTTTCCTATAAAAATATCGATTTCGTTGTAGCACCTGCGGAATTTTTACCATTTAAAGATTCAAGTTTTGATTTAGTAACTGCAATTTTTGGATCTTTAGATCACTCAAGATACTATCTTAATCAATTTATAGAAATTAGTCGGGTACTAAAACCCCAAGGCATCGCCGTTTTTACATTAATAAATAAGTTCTCCCTTGATTGGCTAATTAAGTTGCCATTTAAACCGAAACTGTATAGGAAAACTCTTAAAAAAATGAGCGATCCTTTCGCTAAGGTTACTTTGAAATTGCCAAACGGGCGATCAGTAAGGGTGATAACACACTATTATAACAGTCTTGAAATTAAGAACATCCTCAAAAAAACAGGTATGAAATTAGTAAAGGTATTTGGTATTTTTTGTCTATTATCACCGAGATTTGGGATAAATAAATTCAAACCATACCATGAATTTCTTTCTAAAGTGGATTACCTAATCGCCGATGCTCCATTATTTCGGTGGCTGGGAAGATATATTTGTATGGTAGCTAGGAAAACTTATTAGTTACCTGCACACTTACTTATAAAATTCTCAAACGCCTTAACTATCTCAAAGTAGGGCTTCCGCACAATATCTGATGTGGTATATTTGAAGCCATAAGCACAAATTTCCTGAATCACCCCAGATTTGTTTGCATCTCTAGCCAATTTTGTAGCTCTGATGACATCGATAAGCTTTACAGCACAATTATAAGTTTCATCGAATGAAATTCTTAGGTCTATTTCGAACTCAGATTCTAGACCACCTTTTCCATCAAACCATAGATAAGAAACTTTATTTGTTTTGGTAAAATCAACCCAATCCGAACTCCCAGCTGTTATACTAACATTAGGAAAAGCATCACTTAGAATTTTCGTTCTTGCATTTCGTAGCTCATCTCTACATTGATCATTCATTATCAACTTGCCTTCCAGAGTATCTGCTAAATCTAGTTGATAAGATGCCTTAAGATGGATCCCCGGTAAGGAAAGCAGATTTAGAAGAACTCTATGGATTATAGCAGAATCCACAAGACCAGAGATTTCATCGCCAATAAGGATTGTATTATTTTCCTTTGCCAAATCTGCCATTTTATCATTAGTAGCGAGAGAGATTGGTGTCGCATTAATCACGCTAATGCCGAGCTCTGTCGCAATTTTGAAGTATTCATTTAATGAATTCTTAGCAAAGCTATTGATAGCGATTAGCAATATATCTGGACGATGTTTTTTCAGACTCTCTTTAAAATTAGATTCCTGTTGTGAGATTTTTATATCTTTATCTATTGGAAAGGGAATTTCATCGAGTAATATTCCCTTCTCAACAGAAACTCCAAGATGATTTATATTCAATTTTTTCTCACAGACAGAAGGATACTCGAAAATAGCATCAGATAAATCTTTTCCCACTTTTCTTTCATCAATATCATATGCGGCTACAATCTTAATATCCCCTGGTTTATAGTTACCTATCATAGGATATCTCAATTTTTGCAAATTTTCTTTGTTACTATAGAAAAAAATTGCTTGTACCAATCCGCATGCGAGGTTCCCAACACCCGCAATAGCTATTTTTATCATTTTTCTGAGCCCCCATCAGCTATAATTTTATCTCAAAAAGTTAAAGGTTTTTTTTATTTTAAGCTATTATAAATTATTTCAAAATGTAATCAGCCAACCATTGATAATAAGGGTCATCTGCCAAGGAATCTAATATTATGATTTCGGGAACGTTATATGGATGATTTTCACGAATCCAATCAACAACATCCTTTAATTTATCTGAATGTGTTTTTATGAATAATAGAAACTCCCAAGATTCTTCGATCTTTCCTGCCCAGAAGTAAGTAGATTTTATTTTCAACATACTTACACAGGCAGCTAGCTTGTTTCCGACTAATTTTTTACTGAATTCGTTGGCTTTAGCTTCATCATCAATTGTTGTTAGAATAATCTTTATGCCCTTTTTCAATGTGCACCCCACTATTCAACTTCTAACTTAAAAAGTGATTATTTTTTATTTACGCTTCGGAATAAAATTTTCAAACGTGATATATCAATTTTTAATATAACTTGTCCTCTTTTAAAGTGGAGGTGAATAATAATGTCGCAAATGCACAATATACTACCGGTTGGTATCGACTTGGGAACATCCTCAATAAAAATTTCAGTTGGAGAAAAAAAATACCGTATACCAAGTCTTATCGGAGAGCCAAACCCGGGATTTAAAGGAATTGTTGCTGATAAGAGCTGGATAAATAACCTTGTAGTTACTTTAGATTCTGGAGAAGAGTATTATATAGGCGAACTAGCAAGATTGCAATCTATGGTTAAGATTCCTCTAGCAAGAGAGGGGAAAATGAAAAGTGCGAAAGATGTAATGGTTGCGATAAAAGCTTCTCTTGGCTTAATTTGTGAACGCTCTGAGCAGACTTTTGTAATTGCAACTGGTGTTCCAGTAGCTACTGGTAGAAATGAAATGGAAGCTTTAAGCAAAAATATAATTGGATTTCATAATGTAGTTATAAAAAACGATGCAACTGGCGAGGTAAAAAAGATAAGAGCCAAAGTTCTTGCTGCTCCGGTTATGCCAGAACCATATGGTGCGTGGTATCATCTTTTAAAAATGAAAGGAGAAGAGAAAGCTGTAGATACTGTCATCATTGATATCGGGTATGGTTCCACAGATATTCTTACCGTATATAATGGAAACATAATGCGACCTGCTAGTGGTTCAATAACCGAAGCAGTAGATACTCTAGTTACGAAGGTTGCTCAATTTTTGACCGATAAAACAGGAAAAATGGTAAAGCCCGAGGCCCTTATCGCAACATTGGAAAAGGGAAAAACGACTGTTGCGATCGGCGGAACACTATATGATATAAAGCCTCAAATAGATGCAACGGCTTCATATGTTGTTCTAGCCATAATTGATGAAGTGGAGAGACTTATGGGAAATCTTCCACCTGATGCTGTGATAAGATACTTCATTATAGAGGGTGGTGGAGTTTATTATTTCGGAGAGAAAATTAAAGAGGCTTTACTAGATAAAGGATTTATAAGAAGCTTAGATCAAGTATTAATTCCCGAAGAGCCGGTTCTAGCTAATGCTATGGGATTCGAACTTATAGCTCAATATTATGCACGAAAAATTTTACAGCGAAGGTAGTATGCCTAATGACTTTATTTTATTTTAGTTGCATATCTACCATTTTTACGTAAAAAAACACCATCAGAATATACAAGCTCGCCCCGTATGAATGTAGAAATTATCTTCCCAAGAACAGTTCTACCATCATATGGTGTTTTTTTACACTTACTAAAGTTATACTCTTCGCCAATTCTCCATTTACATTTATTATCAAATAGAACAAAATCTGCAAAATTTCCTACACGCAATGATCCTCTTTTATCTAATCCTAATATCCTAGCGGGGTTTTTGGATAGAGCCCTTATTAGTGTTGGAAAATTCTCATATGAGCTCTTTCTGATCCGCGTATATAAGAGTGGGAAGACATATTGAATAGAGGCAATTCCTCCTGGCGCTTCGCATAATGATTTAGATTTTTCTTCTACCGTATGTGGTGCATGATCACTTGCTATAGCATCAATTTTACCTGTAAATAACCCATATAATAGATAGTTGTTATCTTTTTTAGTTCTTAGTGGAGGATAACATTTAGCCCAAGTTCCCAACTTTGAGCCATCCGTCTCGTTCAGTAAGAGATGATGAGGCGTAACATCAATGGTAATTTTCAGTCCTTTATGCCGAGCTTCTGTGAGTAAAATTAGGCCTTCCATCGTACTTAAGTGAGTTATATGTATCTTTGGCTTTCTCTTTTGTTCGTATACGTTTTTTTCCCAGCTCGATAATCTACTAATGATTTTTTTAATTGCCGAAATCTCTGCTTCTCTTGGTCTAGCCCTAGTAAAAGCCTTAAACGATTCGCAATCTTTTACTTCTCTTAACAATTCCCCGTCTTCAGCATGAATTATATAGAGGAGTTCACTAATTAGCTCCTCATGTAAAAAAAATTCAGCATCTCTTTTCCTATAGAAGTATATTTTAATTCCTGATGGTTTTACCCGACTTTTCATAAACATATTAAGCTCATTTACTGTAGGTACAGATACATATAGTAAAAAATCAACATAGCTTTTCTTTGAAACTAATTCTATTTTCTTAGAAAATAGCTCAAAACTATTTATCTCGGGTTTGTTATTTGGCATATCTGCTACGATTACAAAACCGCCAGCTACTGCTGCTTTACTTCCAGTTTCAAAATCCTCCTTAAAAGTTTCTCCAGGCTCCCTAAAGTGAACATGCACATCAATAAAGCCTGGCAATAGAATCAAATTCCTGCCCAGATAAACTTGGTCTACCTTCGAAAAAAAGTAGTTTAAGCCTTTAGATGACCTGAAGATCTTAATAATTTTACCATCATTTGAAACAAGAATATTAGCCTCTTGAAATCGGTTGTTTCTCAGTATTCTAATGTTTCTTATCAATTTCATTCCTGAAACCTTTCAAATTTATGTGGAAGAAAATACCGTTTTATTTTAAAAAAAATTAGTAATTAATTTAGTATTGTATTATCTATGCTTTTGGGGTATTATAATGTGGTGATATAATGTCTAAAAAAAATATAGGTAAGGATATAATGAGAACAATTGATACAGCTTTTAAGAGAAAATCTGAAGTTGAAAAAATGGAAGATGAAATTAAATTACTCCTGATCAAATTCAGTAAAATCATGATAGGAGAGATTAGTAAGCATGATGAAATCCAGAATGTCGCTGATAGGTTAATTATTCTTACTGATTGGGAGATCTCTCGAAGACATTATTTGCTATCACTGTTATTACTAGCTAGAGCGGGTATTCTATATTCAATTCTGAAAGATACTCATGGACTTGAGGAAATCACAAAACGTGTAATAAAAATAAAGGAGGAGCTCCTCAACGAACTAATTAATTGGAAGAAATATGACGAGGCAGTAATAGCCTATGGACTTATATACCTACTGGAAAATTCTAAAAGGATAGCTGAGAAAAAACCTTTGGAATTATTAGATAATCTATGCCAGGGAAAAATACCAATGAAAGATGTTTATCCAACACTAAGATCAATCCCTAAAATTATCGACAAAACAATTATTAAGGGTAGTATTGATGAAAAAACTAGAGATTACTTTAGAAGTATAAGTGATTACGTTCGTACAATTAAGATGGATCAGCATCTACAATCTATTGAAACTCTGCTCGAAAAGTTCACCGAATTTCCTGAAGCAAGTGAATAACATTTCGGTGTATAGTAATGAACAATTTTGTAATTGGCATTGAAAGTACTGCCCATACATTTGGTGTAGGATTATGTACCGTTGATGGAAAAATAATCGAAGATTTCTCAAGTCATTTTGTGCCAGAAAAAGGAGGGATTCATCCAAGGGAGGCTAGCGAGCACCACACAAAAATAGCATCAAACATACTTAAAAAAGCTTTAGAAATGGTTAACGAATTAAATGGAAAGATTATTGGTATCGGTTTCTCTCAGGGTCCTGGTCTTGGGCCCTGTCTTCGTGTAGGCGCCACCATTGCTCGGGCTATTGCCTCATATCTGAATGTTCCGCTTTATGGTGTTCACCATGGTGTGGCACATATAGAAATTGGAAAGAAGCTTTCGAATGCACGAGATCCCCTTGTTGTTTTAGTTTCGGGGGGACATACAGTAATTACTGCCTTAGAGGAAGGCCGTTATAGAATCTTCGGGGAAACTTTAGACATATCTCTTGGAAATTTAATAGATATGTTCATGCGTGAAGCAGGATATCCTTCCCCTGCAGGGGCCTTATGCGAAAAGCTTGCAAAAGAGTCAAATGAAATTACCGATTTGCCATATATCGTAAAGGGAACCGATCTTTCTTTTTCGGGAATTCTAACAGCAGCGGTTAGAAAGTTGAGAAACGGAACTTCTATTAAAGTTCTATGCAGGAGTATTCAGGAAGTATCTTTTTCTATGTTAACAGAGGTTACCGAACGCGCTCTTGTTCATACAGGAAAAAATGAAATTTTGTTAGTTGGTGGTGTTGCAGCAAACAAACGCCTTAAAGAGATGTTAAGGATTATGGCGCAAGATCATAATGCATCTTTTCATACGATAGATAAATGGAATGGAGATAATGGAGCCATGATTGCATGGGTTACCGCATTATTATTGCAATTCGGTTCGCCTTTAGACGTTAATAAAAGTTTTGTAAAGCCACTTTGGCGGTTAGATGAAGTTGATATTCCATGGAAGGGCTAATTTTTTAGATCATTGATAAGATTTTTAACCATTCTTAGTGCTTTTTCAGCATTAATTTGTTCATCTCGTGATAATTTCTCTTTCTTAATTTCCATGTCCTTTAGAAATTCAAAATATTCCCAAGGGTAAACTATCCATTTGTCTGTTTTTTCTATTACAAAATCAGGCACAAACTTGCTCCAAGGCTTGATGTGCAAAGTTGCAACTTTAATTTCTTTAGCTCCTTTTCTACGCAGATAGTTTACCGCTTCAATTAAAGTTTCCCCAGTATCTGCAACATCATCAACAATAAGTATTCTCTTTCCAGAAATATCCACATTAACTTCTTGTGTTACTTTTGGCTTGTCTTTAGTCTCAGCTATCGTTTTATAAAACGATAAACCAAGTGTGCCAAGAGCATCTATGTTTAACACGTCCGAAAGCGCGCGTGCAGGAATCATACCACCTCTTAGAATTGCGATAATGATATCGGGATTAAAATTGTCGGATGCTATTTTCTCAGAGAGCTCTAAAATCATCTTTAAAGCTCGTTTCCAAGATAAAACATCAAACTCTAGCATAAAACATCTCCTAAATACTGTTAAGTCATAAAGTGTGAATATTATAACTAAAATATAAGGAAAAAATTAGATAGGATATCTTAACGTATAGAGAATTGTTACCTGTGGTAGCTCCTCTATCTTTATCTCAAATTTATTTCCATCGATTTCTTTAACAGGACCATCCCAAAGCCTCAGAAAATCATCTAATCTATGCAGTCTACCGAATGTTACTCTATTTAATCCGTCCATATAATAATGCATTGGGATAGCAATATGAGGATTCAATTGCTTTATGACCTTAATGGCTTCTTCTGGTCCGATCGTATAGACTCCACCAACAGGTACAAAGAGAACATGCGGTCGCCCAAACACAGTTAGTTGATGAACTTGTTCTTCGGTGAGCACGTGACCTAAATCGCCAAGATGAATAAAAACGCCATCACCGTATCCAACAACATATGCAGCATTATCACCACGTTTTGAGCCCTTAGCTTCATCATGATACACGAGAACACCACGGACCTTAATTCCCTTTATATTTCTATCCCCAATTAATTTTACGAATTTTTCTGACTTATAAGTTGCGACAGCATTCCAGTTAGCATGATCGAAATGATCATGTGTACAGAGGATTATGTCTCCTCTTAGATCTGGTGGAAGTGTTATTGTTCCTATTCCACGATACGGATCAAAAACTATGCTTAAGTTCATATCTTTATTGTAAATCTTAAAGCATGCATGTCCATACCATGCAATTTCAAATGTATCAATTAAGGGAGACATTTCACTGACCTCATGAATAATTACAATACTCAAGTCCTATTATACTAAATTTTCTTATATTTATAATTAAAGTTGTTTTTCAGACAAGCATTCGTAATTTTTACTAAAAATCATATAAAAAGATACTATGGTTTCCTTTATGTTAAATAAAAATGTAATAAAAAGATCAGAAAAAAAGTTTTTATTATTGTTACTACTTATTCTATTGAAGTTATTATTGATTCAGAGAGAGCCTTAGCTATTGCTTCACCTTTTTGTGTTAACCTAAAACGCTTTTCGATCCAGCCTTTCGCGCGTTCGATCCTTTCCATTTCTACAATACCATACTTTCTTAAGGCTTCCAATTTTCTCGTTGTCGTTGCAGGTTGCATCTCTGCGTATTTACTTGCAGCTCTATTTATATCCCCAATATTACCTTCTCTACGCTCATAAAGGGCGAGAAGAACTGCTAATGTATATGGATCAAATATACTAAGGCTTCTATATTGATCTTTTACCCGATATATACGCACCAACGTCACCTTTTTTATTTAAGTTTAGTTATCCTTTAAAGGGATACATATTATATACCTTCTGGATTATATAAACCTTTTCCAAAAAACAAACTCATAGCCTTGATGTTAATTCTTATTATCCTAAGACTTGATTTCATTTAACAATGAACTATTATTGAATCTGATTCCTTATTTTCGGGCTCTTCGCTTCTCTACGTATCGACCACGTAACTCGATTTCATGTAATCTATATAGAACTTTTTTTGCTTTCTCGAATGTCTGGTTATATCCTTCGATAAAACTTGACCAAAAAAGTTCAAAGTTCCTAAAGTGTGTACTAGTCAAGGCCGTATGAATTACTCGTAGATCCATTCCTTGCTCTTCTATACTATCGGTAATAGAGCTTAAACCGAAGTCTATTATAACGAGTTTCATATCTTTTGAAACTATTACATTCGACGTAGTTAAATCCCCATGACAAATCTTATTTTTATGCATGTTCCCGACGATTTTACCTAGTTCTTTCATTATTTGAATTTTTAGCTCTAAGGGTTTAGTATCATCTTCTAAAAAATCTTTAAGAAGCATACCATTTATTTTTTCCATTATAATTGTGCTTTTCTTCAGATCTACATCATATATTATTGGCGTTCTAATTCCAATTTTTCTGGCAAAATGGATAATTCTAGCCTCTATTTTTGTTCTATGTTCGCGTATTTTCTTATCTAATATATCAATTCTGTATTTTTTGGGGATCCTTTTTTTGATAATAACTGGAAAATCGAACCAGACGCCTTCAAAGATGTGCGATTCTGCCCCTTTGCTTATTAATTTGGCATGTTCAATATTTTCCATTATCTATTCTCCTCTTAGTACTCTTAAGGTATCTAGAACATAATCATATGCAGAACGAAAGAGTCTATGAAATACCTCTCCAACATTTTTACCTGTTTTAGCAGAGGTTTCCATAAATAGTAGCTTATTTTTTTGTGCTAAATCGGCGCCTTCATCCTCATTTACTAATCGAAAATCCTCCAAATCTGTTTTATTTCCTGCTAGAATTATCGGTATATCTCCAGAATATTTCCTTATTTTCTCCAGCCATGTTTCAATGTTAATAAACGTCTCCTTACGTGTGATATCATAGACTAATAATGCCGCCTTTGCTCCTTTATAGTACATTGGCATAAGAAAACCAAAACGTTCTTGTCCGGCAGTATCCCATATCATGAACTCAACAAGTCGATTATCCATGTTAATAAGCTTAGGATAGAATTCAACACCAATCGTCTGCAAATATATCGGACTGAAAATTCTATGGAGATAGCTCATTGCTAGAGCTGTCTTTCCTACACCAGCATCTCCAACAAGTATGACTTTTATTCTGATATCGGGTCGTTTAGACACGTTCTGCACCTAACCCTGTAGATAAATTGGTGAGTATGATTAACATAGAACTGTAATTCATTAACAAAAAACACCATTTATATATATTTGTTTCTTTTTAAATAGAAGCTTCCTCTATTTTTTCTTTAAGCTTATTTAGGAAATCCAATGCTTTATCGCTTATGCTTTTACTTGCTAATTCAAAAATTTCATCAAATTTTAGTTGCCCAACTGATTCTAAACGGAATATATAACGACGTTCATCTGGCTCAATCTTCATGGCATTCTTTGGGCAACTCCTAACACATAGGCGATCTAAGTCACAACTATACATCCCGAGACCATCTAAGACAGGTTTACCGTTCTCTATTTTTAAAATACCTTTAGGACAAGCATTCACACATTCCCCACAAGCGTCACAAGCATCATTAACAATAAGCTTTGGTAATGGTTTATAACCTATTGTACTAACAGGCATCCATTTGGCATGATCTTTCCCTCTACCCACACGGGCAATCATTTCTACATCGATTTCCTGACCTTCTCCAAGTTTCGCAATTGGAATATTATCTACAACAACTTTTACTGTTTTTTTATCAACACATTCAATGTCCCCAGAATAAACAGTAATTACCTTATCTGGAACCCCCGATTTTTTTAATCGTAACCTAGCTGTACATTTTACACATTCTTCTGTAATTTTATAGCAATTGCACTCACCCAGTAGGTCAATTTCTGATTTATCTACATGCAAAGGAATTAAAGCCAATCTCAGCGCTAATTCTTCATCATAAAGAACACTCGTATTCTTATGTATAATAACGTCGTGAATGGCCAGTGTTGGAACCTCCGTTAGTATGGTTCGTCTAAGGGTATTAATCATATATGTCTCAATCCCGTCTATGAAGAATTCTACGTAACGGTCGCCATCTCTTTTGATCATGTAAACATCCATAGGAAAACCTCCTCAAATTTTTCTTACATAATGTTTTGATAATCTTCTAATTCTCTCTTCGAATTTTAATTCTTTCAATTTTTTATAAATACAAGAAGGTACTAGATCCTTCCATTCTTCGTTGTTTAAAATCTTCTGCCTTATTACGCGCCCCTGATATTTCTCTCTATCGATATGTTCAAGCCTTACTGTTCTGATATTTATTAGCTCGAAGAGTGCCAGTACTAATTCATTTCCCGAATAGACTCTACTAAACTTAGGTACAAATTCTAATACTCTTCGGGGCCAAATAAAGTTCTCGAAAATATCAGGTATTGGAATTATAATTGCTCTATTATATAAATTCGCTTCTTTAAGGTATGTAATAATTAATTCGATTCTTTCACCAGCAGTTAAAGGATTCTCCAGAGTATAGTTTTCCTGCGCAGAGCCAATGCATAAAATTATTTCGTCTTCTTGCTCTAAAATTCTATTTATCGCCCATGTATGCCCCTTGTGTAAAGGTTGAAACCTACCTATAAAGAGCCCTCGAGTCATCTAGGTACACTCCGCTAGTTGATATGTAGTATGATCCTATATTAAAAATTCGTCCTTAAGTACTTTAATAACTCGTTCTTCAATTTGCTTCTTAGCAGATTCAGGAACATTTATTGGTCGTTGCCCGATGTCCTCATCAGTTCCGCGTATTAGCTCCCCGTTTTCATCTTTAAGGAAGATGCCCTCTGAAATTACGCCGTCAATATTTTCTGGAAATGTATGTGCAAAGAGTATTACTGCTTTTTCTTCTATGTTGTCCTGAGTTACAACCTCATAGGTCATTTCCATATCGGTAACTTTCAGGACATTATATTTCTTATTCCTTGGATGTTTTTTCTGCTCTAGAACACGTACATACCTGACTTTTACAGCGCTAATAGGGTCATCATCAGAGCATTTCTTTAAACGATTGCCCAATGACCTCAAATTGAAGATGGCAAATCTTAGTAGCTTAGCGTTATATGGATCCTTTGCCTTTGCTATTCTATACCAATTGACACCTAATCTCGATATGAATGTTGAAAGATGGTTATTGAATCCACGGAACAAGTTACTCATTAACAACATGTGCTTACTTAAAGTTGATTCGCGCATTTTCATGACACATGAAGATATTTTTTCTAGTAATTGTAAAGCTTCATTCTTTCTAATGCCTGGGATTTTACCATCACGAGCCAAATTATCTAGTATATTTATGGAATATATTGCCATAGCTAAACGAATATCTGATTTAGCATTAAAGCTTTTAGAGATCATTTAATACCCCCCATATATTTTTTTCATTCTTTCTAATAAACTAATAACTCTCTCTTTTATATCATCATTAACAAAAAAGTAAACCAATCCGGATTTCGGCGGCGGCTGACCATATATAATTAGGGTTCCTTCAGGGGCGATCAACGTTGCAGGGAACCCCATCAAATCTTCTTCGCCAAAAATCCTAATAATCATAGGATTTGGCTGTGTTAGTGCAATGTATATTTTATACCATGAATCTTTTGAGATTATTCCAGACGGATTTATTATAGGTAAATACGGAATCAGATCATATATCTCATTTTCTTGGGCTAAATATGGAATGACATACTCAACAGCTGCTCTTTTGCTTTTTCTATCAAGGACTGCAATACTTATGGGATAACCAAAGTGTATTAAGTTTTTAGTCACGACATCCCCTATTGCAATAACCCCTTTTTTGGGTTTTGGTAATTCCTCCACGGATTTTACGAATTCCCCAACGGGCTTAGAGACAATTTCACGAATGGTATCAGTAAGATAGTATGTGGGTAACTCTTGTTTTACTTCTTCTTTTTTTTCACTATTCCTATATTTTGAGGATGAAAATGGAGTACCATTTGTATCAAAAATCATCGGAATTCTAAAGATATCAAGAGGTTGCAAGGCATTTTCTTGACGTAAAGTATTGATTCTTTTTGTTCTCTCTATTACACTTAATTCTGAGGATATAACAATAGAGTCTAACATTTTTGCTTGCTGACCCTGAATGGCATAGGAATAAGGATCCTCGATTTTAGAAATGATGACTTGATTCATTAAATTAAGTTTAGCTAGAAAATCTATAATATTTTTCTTTCTTTCATGAAATGGCCGGATCTTTGTAGGATATTTTTTATAGCCCAGACTCTTTATACCCGCATCACTCATAATACATAGATGGACTTTTTTTGCAATCTCAAATGCAGTAATAAGTAAAGTTTCATGCCCAATATGTAAAATATCGAAGGTACCACCAACTACTGTTTCTAACTTTCTTGTTCCCAAATTTTTAAGAATCTGAGGTGATGGTATATTTTTAGCTTCTTTTAAAAAATCAAAAAAATGCAAATTAATTCCCCCAAATGGCGGGTTTAGAAAACTCTCAGCTTTCGTTCTAGAAACTCCTTCCAGAGCGTAGTTATCTTGCTTAGTTCCTCTTCTGCAATACTTTTCATTTCCTGCTCAGCATCAGCTTTATTAAGATTTGCACTAGGTATATATTGTAGATCTACAATTTGGGGTTCTGTTATTGGCTGTCCTATTGTACTTGCCAGTATTACATATACTTCATGAACTCCAGACACTGTCTGGTATATTCTCTGAGCAATCCTACATGCTGTTATCTGATAGATTTTCCCAACATGACTAACTGCATTTTTTCCTGCAGCAGCTTCCATCGACATGGGCCTGTATGGGGTAATCAGTCCACTTGCTCTGTTTCCTCTTCCAACTTGTCCGTCATCTCCGGATTCGGCAGAGGTCCCTGTTACGGTTAAATACACTACTTTTCTCTCTATGTCATCCGCCATATTTACTCTTAACTCTATTGGTTTGCCAACAATTCTATCAGCAATACTTTGAAGCTCCTCTTTTACTGATTCTTTTATAGAAATATACTCATCTAGATTACGTACCTCTCTCGAAACCATCGCCATCGCAACAGTAGCTGTAATTTTTTCCTTTTTACGCACACATAATACTTTAACATCCTCACCAATTGCTGGATATTTCTTCTTTGCTGTTTTAGAATTCAGGAATGATTCTAATTCAAGACAGAGTTTTTCTGTTGTAGAATAGGGTGCATATCCAACGCCAATAGATGTATCATTGGCTAAGGGAATATCCTGTTTTCTTTTAAATAAGTTTACAAGATCTACACTACCAGGCCTAATCGAATATTGGGTCCTAATATGCTCATCCGGGTCCAAGAATCGAAAATTCTCTCTTATGTAATCCTTAACTGCTTGTTCGGCCAAGTCTTCTATCGGTACTAATGTTTTACTTCCATTTTTTTTGATTTCTCTTGTAGCTCGTCCTACTAGGTGTATTAGAATAGGTTCCAAGACTTTCCCGCCTCCAAATTCGGCCTGCGCTCTTCCACCAACCAAAACAGCCTTGTCAACATTAAAATGTAACGGCATACCAAAATTATCCACATAGTATTTTGTTAGATATATTGCTAATCTCTCAGTGATACCATCGCAAATGCTATCTGGATGCCCTATCCCTTTTCTTTCTACGATTTCAACAGGTCTCTTTTCAATGGGGCTTATGTCCAGTTGCGTAATTACGAACTTATCATTCATTGATGGTTCCTCCAATAGAAGATAAAACTAGAAAAATTTTGTCAGTTTATTTTTGTTATAAAAATGATTTTTTTCGTAATTATCCAATAAGGCTTACGTATTTTTGATAGTTCCAATCAAGCGGCAATTTACCAACTGATTTGTAGTATCGCACTAGTCTTCTAATTTTACTTTCAATTAACTGCAAAGCACGTTTATTATGGAGATCTTTCCTGTTGACCTGAAGATGCTTTCGTAGTCGCCTAGCTTTGATTATTAAGTTATTAAGATCTTCGGGAATATCTAGTTTTATTCCGTGTTCTTCAAGAACCTTTGTTATTTTTTTACCTAAAACCTGTCTAATATTCGGAACACCATATTGATCTCTTAGAATAATTCCAATCATTGCTGTAGAATATCCCTTTTTAGCTAATTCTATTATCTTTTCCTCTATTTCTTCATTTGATAACGGAACCCATGAAGGTGGGGATTCTCTATAGCGTTTCTTTGACCCCGCTTTTCCTCGTTTTCTTGCGTACATCCTTCCCATTTTAGACCCCAACCATTTTCTATTTTCAATCTATCTTTATAGATAGTATTTAGACTTTATCTTATTTATTTCAAAAGTTATTAATGGTACTTTTGAGCTACTATCAGATACTAAAGTTCCTCTTGTAAAAAATAATTTCGAATACGTTTTTTATTTATTATAATATCTATTATAATATCTAACGTTATCTAATTCGTCGAAGACCCTTAATTTCGGTTAGATCAACCTTCCCCTCCATAATTTTACGCAATGCTGCCTCTTTTGATAATTTCCTTGAACGCATTAGTGTACGAACTAATTTTCTTATTTTTTCAAACTGAACCAAAAGACGTTTCACTTCTATTGGATTCGCTCCCGAACCAAAAGCCACACGCTCTATCCTTTTTCTATCTTTAAAAAGAGAAGGATCATCTAATTCCTGCGCAGTCATGCTTTTTAAAATTGCCAGTTGGCGCTTCATAGAAGTTTCAATCATTTTATCTGTAATACCCTTAAGTTTAAGGGTGTCTTTTATCCGTGATAGAAACCCTTGACCGCCACCAACTGATTCATAATAAGCTAATAGATCTCTCAAGGTAAATTTCCCAGAAAGTATCGCTTTTGGCGTACTTTCGACGATCTCCTTTAATAAATTTGGATCAGGCATGCCAAGCAATCGTGCAACAAAATATTCTGGAACATATGGCTCTAAATCCGAGATTTTCTCACCCGTTCCTATAAATTTTATGGGAGCGCCTGTAGCCGCCGAGGCAGCTAATGCTCCGCCACCCCGTGCAGAGCCATCTAGCTTAGTTACGATAATAGCCCCGACCGGTGCGGCTTCAGAAAAAGCTTTTGCTTGATCATACGCTCTCTGCCCAATAAGACCATCAATTACTAATATTGTTTCATCAGGATGCAATACCTTAGCTAATTTTTTCATCTCATCAATAAGTCCTTTCTCTTCTTTATGCCGTCCAGCAGTATCTACGATTAGTACATCCGCTTTTTTAAATTGTTTAAGGGCTTTCTTTACAATTTTAACAGGATTTTTTTCATTCTTATCACCAAAGAAAGGAACTCCAATGTCCTCGGATAATTGCTTTAATTGATCATAAGCTCCGGGTCTATATGTATCTGCACAAACCAAGATTACTTTATATCCCCTTTTCTTTAGATAATTCGCTAGTTTTGCAGCCGTCGTCGTTTTACCACTACCTTGGAGCCCCACTAACATAATAATGTTTTGTTTTCCTGGTCTTACATTCAGTCTATGACTCTTTTTTCCCATTAAACTAACTAATTCCTCATAGAGCGCCTGCAGAACAATATTATTTAGAGGGATGCCCTCTGGAATTTTCGTCTTTAAAATTTTTTCTCTTATTCTATTTGTTATTTCTGATGCAAGCATTACACTTACATCCGCGTCGATTAATGTCCTTTGAAACTCCATAAGGATATCATTTAGAAGCTTTTCATCGATGTATGGTAAGCCCCTGATTTTGTTAAATAGCTTCTGCAGTGAACTTCTAAAACTATCAAGCATTTTAAATACCTCATAATACTAATGATAAGCCCCTATAGTTAAGCTTATCGAATAATAGGTTTTATCAATCAACTATTACTTTAGTATTATCAATATGGGTTCACTAAATGGTATTTTAAATATTAATGAGCGGTCTTAAATGAGAATCTGGCAATGGCTATCCAAAATCGGCGAGGATCATAGACGTTTATTACTAAATAGTAGTATGCAAGGGGATCAAAGATCTGTCTGGTTTTTGCTTAAACATGTTGAAAGTTTCGTAACGTCCAGAAAAGAGCTTGAAAAAATAGCTAAAAAAATTTTGAAAAGAATTAAAGAAGATGAAAATCTGGCTGTAAAAGCATTAGCTCACGAGGTTTTAGGTAAGATCTTCTTCGAGAAAGGAATTTTCTCAGCCGCAGAAGCTCAATTCAAAGAGGCTTATGATGCTCTAAAGAAAATTGACGCTTTAGAAAGAAGCGAAGCCGCTTTAAAATTATTAACTTGGTTGGGTCTCACTTCATTAAGACTTGGGAAATATAGAGAGGCCGAAAATTTCCTCGAACGTGTTATTATACTATTAAGAGAAAGGTACGGTGAAAATACGATTGTAGGAGAAATTATGTCCCTTTATGCTGATGCAATAACATATAGAGATCCTGAAGAGGCAATTAATATTTATGAAAGCGCGCATAATATTCTAGTCAAAAGTCCAGGGCCTTTCCTACTTAGTAATGCAGTTAAATTATCTTCCGCATTATTCTTCAGAAGATACACTAATGAGGCCGCAACCATTCTTGGAGAAAGCTTTAAAGACCTATTAAAGATCACTAAATGGCTTAATATTGAAATAATTAAATCGATGAGGATCCTTTATAATAAGACTCTTGGAAAAGCAATAACACATATTGATCTCTCTTACGTAAGCGATTTATGGTCCCTATCTATTGGTTTAGAGGGAATTAAAGGGCTTTATTTCGAATATAAAGCGGCAATAAAACCAATAGTAAACCTAGCTTCACTAGAAGAAGTTAATAAGAAAATCCTTCGAGCAGCCCAGACTAGAAATCTATCTTTATTAGATGCCCTTATTAATGGCAAGGAAACAAAAATTAGACTTTATAGTAGTAACTTTTTGTTAAAAAGCACAGACATTATTAATAGGTCTCTAGCTTTTGCTTTTGATCGTCTTTATAGAAAATTTGGAACTGTTAATCTGCTATTATTCCATAAGACTCAGAATCCAGAGGAATATGTAGTAATCTTATTAAGATATCCGAAAAAATCTGGCATAATCAAGAAAATAATAGTCTCTGAAGACTTAATTAAGTCAGTACCAGAGAACCCGCAGGAAGGTTCTAAAAAAATAAAAGAAATCCTGCCAGAAGATATCTTAGAAGAGATTTCTAGAATGGAAGGAATTCTTCTGATTTCTCCCTCTGATTTACTTCATGAGGTAACATGGGAAATCTTACCGTATAATAACCAGAGATGGCCGTATATTTCTCTTAATATTCCTGTAGTTAGGATAAGTTCGATGTTTGAGTTATTGCGATGGAATTTCGGTAATCGTGTGTATTCCTATGGGAAGCTTGCTTTGATTCAGCACAATAGAGAACGAAAGAAGGAAGGTATCTTTGTTTCTAATGAGCTAAAAAAGAAGGGACTTAGAGTTATTAGAAATATTGGCGATAGTATTTTCTTGGTCCTAGGAGAATATATTTCTGTTTTACACTATATAGATAAAATCATTGAAACACCAAATGGTAACATATTTATAAAGCTTGGAGACTTTCCGCTCTCTATCCGTGATATAGAAATTCTAAATATAAGAGGCGGCATTGCGATCCTAAATGTTAGTAATTCTATAGCATCGATAATCGATGAATTTGGATACCATAACCTTCCAATAGCATTTAATATAAGTGGTTTTTCGTCTTCAATAGCCATAAATGGCTCAATCGATGTTAAGAAAAGTAATCTACTTCCATTATTATACTATCTTAACAATGGCGAGGAAATTTGGTATCATTTACTTAATATAAGAAGGAATCTCTATGATAGCAACTCTAGTTACTGGTATAAATATGTCCTTTATGGAAATCCATTAACACGGCTTGGGTGAAAAAAATTGTCTAAAAATAAGAGTGGTCTACTTATCGTAATTGAGGGGATTGACGGGTCTGGAAAAAGTATTCAGAGCCAATTGCTTTATCAAGAACTTTTGTCAAGAGGAATCCCCGCCGAGCTTCTATTCGAGCCGACGGAGGGAAAATACGGAAAACTTATTAGAAAAAAGCTCAAGAATGCAAGCTTGACACCAGAAGAGGCTTTTAAGTTATTTGTTTTAGATAGAAAAGAAAATGTTATGAAAAATATTCTCCCAGCACTAAAAGCTGGAAAAGTTATTATCATGGATAGATACTATACATCAACGATAGCGTACCAAGGAGCAAGCGGTATCCCCATACAAAAGATTCTTAAGGAGCATCAATTTGCGCCAGAACCCGATTTAGTATTTATAATAGACATCCCCGTTAGTGAGGCTTTTAAACGCCTTAGCAAGAAAAATTCTGACGCTTTCGAGAAAAACTTTGATTTTTTAGAACGCGTAAGAAAGATGTACTTAGATCTCCATAAATACATTAATAGTAAAGTTATTATTCTTGATGGAAGAAAGGAGTTATCCCAACTTCATAATGAAATACTAAAATATACTCTAGAATTTATAGCTAAAAAGCATGAAAGTCTAGAAGGTGAATAAAAATGAGCGAAAAAAGAGTTATAATCCCGGGATCTTATGCTAAAATATCCTATGAGATTCGAACCGAAGACGACCAATTAATTGAATCTACCAAAAGTAAAGAGAAAAAAGATGATACTGAAATTGAGATAGACCGACCGATAATAGTAAAACAAGGAAATAAAGAAATTTTATTTGATGATGAATTACTAAATATACCCGAAAATGAGGAAAAAGAGATTATACTACCTCCAGAGAAGGGTTTTGGAAAAAGAGATCCAAAGAAAGTAGAGTCTATCCCACTTAAGAAATTAAGAGCAATGATAGGCAGACGCAATATCCAAGTTGGCGATGTTCTTTATACTGAAAATCGGGGATATTATGGCACGGTAAAGTATATTGGAAGCCGAGACGTTCTTATTGATAGAAATCATCCCTTTGCAGGTAAAAAGTTAATAATCAAATTGAAAGTCCACAAGATAATTTACCCAACAGATCCCCCAGAAGAAAAGTTGAAATTCATCGCTGAACGTTATTTCGGATCTGATATTGCTGAAAAATTCGGTTTTAAATTGGCAGGAGATCTGCTTTTAGTTCAAGTCCCCTCAGAAATTTTAATGGATCTAAACGTGCGCGAGCTTCTTAGAAAAATATATGCTCCAAGAAAGGATTTCGTAAATGAGCTCTTTGCAGAGTTGAATTTAAAGAAGATCGAATTTAAAGAGGAATTCCTTATAGGCCGGCCTGAAATAAAATTACCATCAATAAAATCGGAAACAGAACCAATAATTACTAAAGAAAAAGTCGAAGTAGTAGAAGAAAAAAACATCAAAGAAAATCAGGATGTACCAGAAGCTAAAAACAAATAAAATTGTTTATTGATGTATTTTTCCTTTTTATTTTTCGCCATGAGATGCCAGTTCTTTGCAAGATAAGGCGATATTGGTGGTGCTTTTAATAACGCCGAAACTTCAC
>JAGGXM010000153.1 GCA_021163045.1 Thermoproteota archaeon
AATAGCGATATTAATGAATTATTTTGTTCCAAGAGCCTGGTGCAGATGGATATGTCCACTTGGGGGCCTTATGAGCATAGGTACCCCATATAAACTTGTCAAGGTATACTTAGACCCCAGTAAATGTCTTGGACCTACATGTAGTTTATGTGTAAAGAGTTGTCCCATGGGAATATCAATACTTGATTATAAGGGGCATATCTCTAACCCGCTATGTATAAGCTGTCTAAAATGTTTAGAAGCTTGCCCAACAAAGGCGATTAGCGTTAGAATTTAGCCCTTTTTAATCAATTTTATATAGATTGGAAACCGCAAATCCTTAGATATTACTCCAATTTCCTTGTTAATTAAATCATCTAATTTTTTAGAATCATCTAGTATATGTGTTCCATAAATAACTTCAATATCCTTGGTTGAAAATTTTTCACACAAAATTTTCTTTAACTCTTTTATAGTTATTTCCGGCTCTATAGGAAGCTCAAATTCTTGAATTTTATCGATAATTCCACAAACTGGGCAGTCAGGTCTTCTATTTAGATCGATCCATACAAAGTCCAGAGAATGAGCATAAATAAATAAAATTCCGCTTTTTATATTTCCTATATTTAAAAGAACTCTTAATGTCTCATTGGCCATGAGTCCTCCGATAATTGTTGCCATAGTACTAACAGCAGGACTTGGTTCCTGGGGCTGCGGTGGTGTTAGTTTCCCAAAGATATCTTTTGCCTTTAGCTGGAAATAGCTCATTCGTTCTCTTCCTGCAGGGGAACATGGCTTCGGAATAGGAATATTTACTGGTATCAGAGGATAACATAAGAGACAGGCGGTTTTTCCAGGGATAATAACCTGAATATAGCCGAATAAACCATCCATACCCCCATCTACTAATACCTTCCTATAGTTTACAGCAATATTATTAAGCCAAATTCTACCTTCATAATTGTCCAGACCTGAAAGGATAACGTTAGATTTCTCATAATACTCGAGTGGGGCGTCTTCAATGCGTCCAAAAAAAGTTTCGATACTAATATCTGGATTTAATTTTTTTAACTTCTCAGCAGCAGCATAGACCTTTGGACGACCAATATCTTTCTCTAAGAAAAGTAATTGCCTATTAAGATTTGAAACCTCGACCGTATCAAAATCTATTAAAATTAGGTTTCCAACACCGGCGAGGGCCAAATCTACAGCAGCAAAGCTACCAGTGGCACCTACACCAGCAATTAATACAGTAGCATTTCTTAAAAGCTCTTGTTTTTTACCCCATAACCTTTTCTGCCGATCATACCTGTCGGGTGTTTCACTCATTTTCTCTCCACAATAGCAATTAACTTAATTTCATTATTTACCTCAGTAATATAAAAAGCATGATTTCCAAGCCGGATTACAATACTCTCTAGCGCATCACCAGAATTAAATTTTTTCATTACATTCTGTAATTTCGAAAGTTCAGAATACAATTTTAGGGAAATTAAGGCAAGGTATTCTCCATAAATTTCCTTCTTTGAGGTAGAACAAAGAATTAGTCCATCCCTATCTGCGAGAAGTATAACCTTAGCTCCAATATTATCCTTGAGGCTGGTTAGAAGATTCTCTATAGCATGCTGTCTCCGCAAATTTATCCCACAAATATCAGTAGTATCTAAATTCAAATTGAATGTGATAATTATATCGCCAGTTAACAATGAAGCACATCTTATGCTTTTATCCTCTCGATAATAAATATATGGGAATACTATTAAAAATGTCTAAAATGGAGAGTACTCTTCCTTGAGTAAAGAGAAATATTGGTGTAACGTACTATCTCGATGCTTCGGCAATACGCTCAATCTCAATTTTCTTTCTAATCGCATAACTATCCATGCTATTCCTCGATGCTAATATTAACTCGTCCGCTAAGCATTCAGCTATCGTAAGAGGAGATTTCCAAGCTCTTCGTCTAGCACCAGCAACGATAAATTTTAAGGCAAGATCTAGTCTTCTCTGCGGTGCAATGTCAACAGCATATCTTCTTATAACGCCACCTTGTCTTATTTCTACAGTTTCTTCTCTTGGTGCCGAGTTTTCTAGTGCTAAAACGAGGACTTGTATTGGATTTTGTCCTGTTCTTATCTCAATTAATCTAAAGGCCTGCTCAACTATTTTCATCGCCCCAATTTTTTTTCCACTAACAGAACCTGATTTTTTAGTGCTTTTCTCACGTCCCGGGGACATTAATCTATTTATTAGACGTTCTACTATAGGAACACGAGCTTTACCAAATTTTGTTTTCTCATGTCGGCCAAAGGTGTGTGGAATATAAACTGGTGCAAGATTTATGTATGCTCGTAATCCGGGATCCCTTACTGAAACATCGCTATAACTCCATCTTCCAAATAATTGTAATTCTACTGAATGATATTCTTCGTTGTTTTTTTTCTCATTTTTAGACTCCATTGGTGCATCCATAGTTTTTTCTTCCTCGTTCATTATGCCCTCACACTCCAATAACAATATCTATTAGGTTGAACAAATTATATTTAAACAATACCAATATTTTTCAATGATTAACCGCACTTACGACATCGCGAATTGTATGAATAAGTTTTAGTTAGTATATTATTAACCTTTGGGGATGTATATATGCCAATTCTATTATTAAAAACCATTCCAGAAATTTCTGACTTAGCAATAAAGGAGATAAGCTTTTTTTCGATCTCGAGTGCTAAAATAGTAGAGCAATGGCCAGATCTTATAAGCATAAATTCCACAGATATTAATTCGGATTTCGTAAAGCTCGTATTACTTGGAAAAACATTCTATAGGGTTCTGTATAAAATCTTCGATGATAAAATTAATGTTGAGGACAGAAAATCCATCTACAATAGAGTAAAGGATCTACCTTGGCAAAGCTTCTGGGATGTAGATCAAACATTTGCTGTTAGATGTGAAGGAATAAATAAGAACAAGAGTAAAACCTTAGCGAAAGATATCGGACAAGCAATAGTAGATCAATTCAAAAATAGTACTGGGAAGAAAATAAAAGTAAATCTAAAAAATCCAGATATTGAGATCTTAGCAAGGTTAAAAAACAATCGATTACTGTTGGCAATTAATCTAACAAAAAGCGACATCAATGAGTCAATAGACATATTGGTACGATCTGGAATTATTCTATCGGGATGGGATACGAGAAGTAAATTTGGAGAAATTTTCTGTGGAGGATTCTCCGTATCTGCCTATGAACTAGCGAAAAATGAAGCAAATCGAGAACGGTTCTTAAGAACTGCTTTCATAAAAACTAAGTTTGCTGATAGAGAGAAAATCATAAAATTGTTGAGAAAAAACTGGTCAAAAGAGTTACTCACTACCATCGATTGCTATGAAAGAGAATCAAGAATAAATATTTGCAAGGAAAAAATAAAGGGCTATAGGGAAATTGCTCTAAAGAAATTGGATGCAATATTTAATTCCGAAAAGGACATTCTTGCAACGAACTTATATGTAACTTCTAGAAAGAAAGGGGAACAGGAAGAGGATCTGAGATGGATAATAAGTAATGTTCTAAACAATCATTTCTGGAAAACTTTTATATTTATAGCAAGAGGAGATATTAAAGACTTAAAGAACATTCCGAATCAGGTTGAACATAGAAAGATACAAATAAAAGGTACAGAAATATCGTTGATTATGAGCCTTAGAGAATAAGGAGCGTGATACTTGATGTCAGAACAAAAGCAAGGATTGACCCAGAAAAAGGAAATAAAGAGGAAAACTAGAATAGTTTTAGCATCAGGTAAGCGAAAAAAAGCCATTGCTAGAGCTATAGTTTACCCTGGGGAGGGCATCGTGAGGATTAATGGACGGCGGCTAGAGGCGCTCGAAATAAAATACATTCGAGGCCTTATTGAAGAACCTTTGTTGCTCATTGGAGACTTAAGAAACACGATAAATATTAAAGTTAGAGTTACTGGCGGGGGCATCTCTGGACAAGCGCAAGCTGCGAGAGTGGCTATTGCTCGAGCGTTAGTTAAATATTTTGAGGATAAAAACTTACATGAGATCTTCCGAACATATGATCGACATTTGCTTATCGAGGATTTCAGAAGAAAGGAAATGAAGAAATACGGTGGTCCCAGTGCTAGAGCAAGATTCCAGAAATCATATAGATAAAATTTTACTTTCCCTTTAATAATTTCATTTGTTTTGTTATAATAAAAATCGGATGAAGTTCTCTAAGTTTATGTCCCCAATGACCATAGACAAGTGCATGATGATTACCACACACTTTATCAAGAATTTCTTCTAAATTCTTGTTAACATTTACCTCAATCTGAATTCCATTGTTTGGATCTTTCTTCTGAGGGCCAATAACGGTTCCCTCTAATATAAAGAAATCATTTCTATTAGCGTCTATTCTAAAAACGGTTATTGGAGAATTTAAATTAGGCTCTATGTATATGGACGCGGGATGTTTCGATATAGGATGTAATATTATACTATATTTTCTGTTTGATGGTTTAAAATTTATATCTGCACAATAATGAGCAAATGTTATCGTATTTTTCTCTAGATTAATCGAAGAAATATCTGCAACCCATACAGGCTTTTCAGTTAGTAATCGCAATAAAAACATGCTAGAAAGAGCAAGAAGATCGCCTTGGCAAGAGACTATGTAACCATCTCTATTAAGTAAAGATACTACGAGACAAGGGGCAATCTTAAAAGTATTAATAAATTGGTAACAATGAATATTCGCTAATAATAACCTATTTCCTTTTTGCTTTTTCGCAAGATCGCTTATAATATCTCTTATATTTAGGTATAGATTTACTACATCTCGGATCTTCATTTCATCATCTATCAGAATTTCGGCATCTTTTTTTAATTTAGCAATTTCATTACTTATGATATTTTCCTTATTTTGCTTCAAAATACGGCCTTTTTTAGTCCATCGTATTACATGGTAGCCGCTTGGTACCTTTACACCAAGTAAAGATCCAAAGAAAATTATGTTAATTGGTGATAAAAAGAAGTCAACAGTGGCTAAAATTTTAGAGTAAAAATCTAGATTATATTCTTCGAATAAAACAGGTAAGTTGGATTTTATATTAAGGAAATCCGAAATTTTTTCCCTTAAATGAAAGGCACTTGCAAGGGAATTGTATTTTCCATGCGCCCACGAAATAAATGGTTTCACATGAATAATATCGGTTAAAATTTCTATTGCTAACTTACTAGATCCTCCTGTTAAATGGACAAAGATAAAGCCATTATACTCCTGAAGTGATGAATTGATTCTAGAGATCACTTTGTCTATGTTCCTTTCAGTTACTATCTGCTCATATCCAAAAATAGTTTTCTCAGTATTTCTCTGAAAGGAGTCTAAGATTTTAGCCCATACGTTTTTTAAAGTATCTTTTTCTAGTAATCTAGATGCTAGTGGTATGAGTAAAATTTTGGGTTTTAGCTCTATTGATTTCAATGTGCTCACCATTAGCTTTAATTTTGAGTTATAATTTTAATGAAGTTAATGATAACAATATTTAGTTTTTAGATTTTCAACAGGGTTATAAAAATGAGTAGAATTTCTACTTTAAAAAAACAGTTAGAAGAATTGGGACTGAGCGAAAGTACTATTAGTTTATATTTGAGTTTACTAGGTAAAGGGCCTGTAACTTTTGGCCAGATAGCTATGATAACAGATCTTGGATATGAAGAAATTGAAGAAATAATCGAGGAACTTAAGAAAAATGAGTTAATTAGAGAAATACAAGGATTTCCTCCACGATACGAGACGATTCCTCCTATAAAGATTCTGGCTAATAGAATTAAAAAAGCCGTTGAACTTTTCCAGAGCACAGAACCAGTAATTTTCTCGGCTATTGACTCGAGCATGAAAGAGTTAGAAAAATCTACTTTTGATATTATTACCTCAATAAAAGATTCAATTGAGGAGCAGTCTAAATCACTTGAACAAGCACTAAATAATGTCGTTGAAGGACTCTCCGAAAATGCGGAACAAATATCAATGAAACTTTCGAAACATACAGAAAGCTTGGTGGAGTCTATATCCACGAATATGAGCAAAAGTGCGGAGCACTTAGATGAAACTATGAAAAAACTTCTTGAAACCATTAAAAACGAGGTTGAAAATTTCAGAAAAAGCATAATAGACCAAGTTATGGATCTCCAGGAGAAATCACTGAAAATGATTAGTTCAATATCTAGCGATTTAGAAAGAACTAAGGAAGAAGCAAGAATAAAATTAGCCGAACTAAGAAACGAACTAATTGATGCAATAAAAAAAGCTCTGAATGCCTTAAGTTCGCAAATAAATAAGAAGATATCAGAATCATTTATTATGCTCAAAGAGAGTGCGAGACAAGCAATAAAGAAAGAAATTCATGAAAATCTGAAGATGTTGCGGGAAGAAATAGACAGAACAAATCAATCAATTAAAGAGCTTTATGATGAAATTATTCGTGCAGAAATTGCCATGCCGCTTAAAGTTTGGACAATTGTAGGTAAAGAAGCTATTTTTGTTCATATAAAAGACTCAATATCTAGGGCTAAGCGAAGGATTCTGCTAGTTCTACCAACAATAGCCGACCTTCCAATCGATATCCTAGAGAAACTATCTGATAATGTAATTGCACTAATAGTCACGAATATAGATGAAACTAAAGCTGAGGATCTTAGTCTACTCAGGAGATTATTAAACAGAAAGAAATTCAGAGTTAAGAAGTATCCCAAGCAAAATATGATCGGCTTGGTCGTTGATGACAGAGAGGTTCTCTTTGCTCCGTTATCAGAGGACACCCTTCCCGGTGATATCTATGGAATAGCTAGTGTGGCTGAAGAATACGTCTTTGCATTAAGGGATTTCCTAAATTATGCTTGGGTAACTGCCGAAGAAATTCGACTTTAATCTTCCCCTACCACAAGGTAGGCCTTTCCTTCTGTTCTTTCTATGATTCTTTCTTTTATACCTACTGGTGCAACATGAACTAAGCCGTCTATTTCAAGAGACATAAGAACTCTATTAATGATCGATGTTGAAGCCTCCCCATAAATATTCTTAATTTTTTCACGTAATTCTGACTCAGAGATCCTTCCACCGACCTCCTCTAGAATCTCTAACACTGCTAATTTTATTGGCTTTGCAAACCAAACAGATATACCTCTTCTTCTACTTTTCATTTAACTTCGCCTCACTCAGGTGTTTTAGTGCTAAAATAGGTATATTCTTGAAATTCATATCATTATGTTTATTGGAAAAACACCTTTAGAGTATGTCCCATCTAAATATAAAAAACTTTTTACTATTAGAATTATTAAAGTTATTCCATCTATAAATCATTCAGTCAGTTATTATTTAACTAGAAAATTATAATGAATATTATACCGGGGGATAATAAAATGCTTGTAGACATCCGTGGTAGAAAAGTATTTTCGAAGGAAGGGGACTTTATAGGCGTGATAAAAGATGTTTTTGTTGATGAAACGGGGCATCAAGAGGCGGTGATTGAGACAGAATACCCAGATCCATCGGAGATAAGAGTAAGTATAACTAGCTTAATGCGAAAGGAGGAAGAAGGTGAGATTTCTTATATACTAAAGGTTGTGCCTGTGAAACTAAAGTTGGCTATCGAAGAAAAGAAACGACAAGAAATGCTTAAAAAAGCTGAGGAAGAGCTAAAAATGAAAGAAAATGAAGAAGAGGTAGAAAAAGAAGAGGTGGAACAAGTAGAAGAAATAAAAGAACCTGAAAAAGAAATAGAAGAAATACCAGTAGTTAAAGAAGAGACGGAGCCTCAAATAGTTGAAGTAGAACCTAAAATAGAGACCGAAACAGAAAAAAAGAAGGGACTATTAGCTAGACTAATCGAGTTCCTAAAGAGAATATTTGGTCTTAAATAAGAATAGTGAAGATACGGTTGTTCGTAATGATAAAACTAGAAGATCTTTTTTATATTCTAGGAATTTTCCTAGGTTTATTTTCTGTTACACTTCCTTGGTGTACTATTATTGTTCATGTAGATAATGATATCTGGATTAAAGAAGATCTTTATCTATTTAATGATAAAATCTCATTATACCTTGTTATAATGATTTTTTTACTTTTATATCTTATAACAATATCTGCAAATGTTATATTAAGAGGGAGGAACCATATATTACCTCTTCTTGGTTTCATTTTCTTGACAATTTCAGAAATTCTCTTTTATTTTGTAACAAATACTTATACCATAAATCTCGCACTGGAACTCGCATATAGCGCGGCTGAAGAGACCGGTAAAGATTCATTTACCATAATAATGCTTGGAGGGGGAGCATATTTAAATATCATTAGTACCGTTATCTCCGGACTTGGCCTATTATTGAGTATAAAAGAAAAGGAAAATTATCTTGTTAATAATGATGCGAGAACAGCTTTTGCTGAGTGAAGCCTATTTTCTGCTTGATCCCATACAATACTATGTTTAGATTCAAAAACAGAATCCTCGACTTCTTCATGCCTTGGGAGACAATGCATAAATAAAACATCTTCCTTTGCATATTTGAGAATATCCCAAGATACCTTGTATGGCTCAAAAATTTTAATCCTTTGTGCTGCTTCCGCCTCATCACCCATAGATACCCATACATCAGTATATATAATATCCGCATCTCTAACAGCTTCTATAGGATCTTCTGTAATTAGTACTTTTCCATGATTTTTCTCAGCTAATTTTTTTGCATTCTCTAAGACGCTTTGGCTCGGTTGATATGCTTTTGGAGCACCTATTCTGAAGTCTAAACCTAATATAGCACAACCAAAGAGCAGAGAATGAGCTACATTATTATCCCCATCTCCAAGGAAAGCGATCTTTACGTCATTCAAGCCGATTTTTTCTTTAATGGTCAGAAAATCTCCTAAAATCTGTAATGGATGTGCAAAGTCGCTTAAAGCATTCACTACGGGAATATCAGCATATTCTGCTAGAATCTCCAATGTTTTATGGCTGTAAACCCTTGCTATAATAATATCGACATATCTTTCAAGAACACGAGCAGTATCCTTTATAGGCTCTCCTCTTGAGATCTGCATTTGCTTTGATTCTAAGTATATTGGATGAATTCCCAAATCATTGCACGCAACTTCGAGAGAAATTCGGGTCCTAGTACTTGGTTTCTCGAAAAATAATGCGGCGGACTTACCAACTAAAAAACTATGCCTCTCTCCAGTTTTTTTCTTTTTTTTAAAATCATATGCTAGGTCTATCAAAAAGAGAAGCTCATCTTTTTTGAAATCCTTCAAGGTTAGGAAATCCCGATTAAATAGCTTCAAGAGAATCACCTTAAAATTTTGATTTAAAGCGCATTAAAGCGTAATTCATATATTTTCTGCTAACATATGTACTGCATCATGAATTATAGTTTGTTTTGTTATTGGGTCTAGCCTGGAAATTTCACGGTACATTTTTTCTAAAAAATTAGTATTTGAATTTGCTTTTGTGATAACAGATGCAAATTTTTGAAGATAAGTTATTTCAACTTCATTATACACAGTGGTAATAACAATTTTAATTTGTGGATCAGACTCGAGGAAACTCTTACTTATTACTAAAGTAATTGGTAAGGATCTTATTACTCTTTCCTGTAAATCCGATGGAAAAAAGTCAATAGATCTTAAAATACTTTTAACACGAGCCTTAGCTCTATTGACGTTCTTATTAATATAAAGATCCCGAGCGATAATAGCAGAATACACTAATTTATCTTCACCAGATGTTATAAATGTTTCCAAAAAGGATACTATATTCTGTTTTTTTCTAGCTAAAAAATGCTTTATAGCATTGAAAATAGTTTCTTCGCGTTTCTTTTTATATTGTATACTAC
>JAGGXM010000002.1 GCA_021163045.1 Thermoproteota archaeon
CCGTATTAAGAGAGAACCCTATGGGTCTAACAACCACAGATATAGCAAAAATAGTAAATATAAGCAGGCTAACAGCAACAAAATATCTTGAAATATTAAAAGGAAAAGGGCTAATTCATGAAAGAAAAATTGGTGCTTATAGGATTTGGATACATAGGGAACTTCTAGAGGATAGGAAGAAAATAATCTCGAGGAAACTTATATGTGCTCTCGGGGATGCTATTTATCGGGTTTTCGGAGAAAAATCCATGGAAATCTCATTTGAAATTGGGCGAATCTTATCCGAGCATTTAGTGGATCTCTTTAAAGAAGGCGTCATAAGTTTCCATAGAGGTTCTTTCTTTGAGATAATTTCAAGCTATATTTCGCTTTTATCGAGCGGATTAAAGGCGGAAGGCATAGAACTGGCCGAAGGTCGAGGTATCCTTCGAATACTTGTGCAAGAACAATGTTTGAGAGAAGAATCGATACGAATGATCGGATATTTAATTGGAGGCGTGGTCTCTGGTCTAATTGAAAATTTACTTAAGATGGCTGCCGAGATTTCACGCCCAAAAATTATAAAGAGAGAGGCATTCTTCGAAGTTATTGTAGAGGTTGTATTTAGGTAGTTCATTTAAGAATTGTGAACGATTTTTATGAACTTTAATACCTATACTAGTTACTATAATGCTTTTTTGCAATGACGAATAACAAATCTAATATTAAGAAAACGTAGTATCCTTGTTTTATTCTTAAAAAAACTTAAAGCATAGTAAATTTAAAATAAAAATTTAGGTAATAGCCATTTATACTTATTAATTTTAGAGGAGGGATACTCTATGAGCACAAAAATATTAGACAGCATAGACATTATACGAAAACAGATGCAAGGTCAGAAATTAACGAAAGAAGAGCTCTATAAAATCGTTGAAGATGTAGTGAACAATAGGCTTCCAGATGTAGCAATCGCAGCATTTATTGTAAGTCAAGAGATCCGGCCATTATCTCTAGATGAGGTTGCAGATTTAACAATGGCTATGGTAGAAACCGGTAAAACCACAGATTTTGGACCTAATACAGTAGATAAGCACAGTATAGGAGGGGTGCCTGGCAATAAAGTATCCCTATTGATAGTTCCGATAATAGCAGCTAGTGGTTTAAAGATCCCAAAAACGAGTTCAAGGAGCATAACAACTATCGGAACAGCCGATACATTCGAAACATTAGCTCCAGTAGAACTTCGTTTAGAGGAGGTTATAGACGTAGTAAATAAGGTGAATGGATGCATTGTATGGGGCGGTTCTTTAGATATTGCGCCAGCAGATGATATTTTCATAAAGAAAGTAGAACATGTTCTAAGAATAGATCCTGTGTCGCAAATGTTAGCATCGATATTAGCAAAGAAGGTTGCCATGGGATCAAAATATCTAGTTTTAGATATCCCTCAGGGAAAAGGAACAAAAGCTCCAACATATGAAGATGCGATAAAGTTAGCACAGATGTTCGTTGAGTTAGGAACAAAACTAGGAATGCAGATCGAAGTTGCAATAACATATGGCGATCAACCTGTTGGGCACGCGGTTGGGCCGGCTTTAGAGGCTAAAGAAGCACTAAAAACGTTAGAAGGCACTATTGTTTCATCCTCTCTAGTAGAGAAATCTGCGGGATTGGCAGGAATTTTACTAGAAATGACAGGTAAAGTTCCTTCAGGACGTGGAATTGATATTGCTAAACAGGTATTATCTTCAGGAAAAGCATTGAAAAAAATAAAAGAGATAATCGAAGCACAGGGAGGAAATCCAAATATAAAATCCGATGATATTCCTGTCGGCAACTATTCCGAAGTAATTGAGTCTCAGAATGATGGTTATGTGGTTTCAATCGATAATAAATCTATCATGGCTATTGTTCGAGCGGCCGGCGCGCCAGAGGATCGGGGCGCAGGTATTGTTATACACAAGAAAGGAGGGCGATATGTTAAAAAGGGAGAACCAATAATGACAATATACTCCAATAGCGAAACTAGATTAGATGAGGCTCTTCAGCTTGCGAGGACGTTGCAACCAATATTGATTGAAGGTATGATAAGAAGAAGAATCAAAGTTTCGAAAGTTTTTCCAGAACACGTCGAATAGAAAAATTCTATTTTTAATATTGATGTATTTTTCCTTTTTATTTTTCGCCATGAGATGCCAGTTCTTTGCAAGATAAGGCGATATTGGTGGTGCTTTTAATAACGCCGAAACTTCACATTGCAACAGACGCCTCAAATATTAAAATAACCTCTATGGCAGAGATCCTACAGCCTATCGCTTGGGAAACTTAACAATCTTGTAAAAAGTCTTCCCTGGGCTAGAGCGGCGGTATTATAAAAAGCCATATGTATGCGTAGTCGCTATGCGACGACTAAGAATTTTTAAATAACTGATTTATGGACGCTAAGAATTCTCGAATAAGAAAGAGCAATAGGAGCTTGGATTTTATGCATAGTAGAGTTTTAGAATATAGCAAATAACAATAAGATATAGTCGTATAAAACATATTTATTATAGAATTTATTCTCCTTCGGTTAAAGTAAATGTGAACGGTCTTTAGTATGCAGACTATAATAAAACCAGAAGAAATATTTCCACCAGGAAAGTATTTAATGACCGGAAATGAAGCTATTGTTGCTGGAGCATTGTTAGCTGAATGTAAATTCTTTGCAGGGTATCCAATTACACCGAGCTCTGAAATAATGAATGGAATGGCTAGATATTTGCCTCTCGTAGGTGGAACTTTCATACAAATGGAGGACGAGTTAGCTTCAATAATGGCAATAATTGGTGCAAGTTGGGCTGGAGTTCGTGCTATGACTGCGACAAGCGGTCCGGGTTTCTCTCTAATGCAAGAAGGGATTGGATATGCGATAATGACCGAGACGCCAATTGTGTTAGTAAATGTTATGCGGGCAGGTCCGGGTACAGGGCAGGCTACGAAAGCAGCACAAGGAGATATCATGCAAGCACGTTGGGGGAGACATGGGGATCAAGCAATTGTGGCGCTCGCACCATCATGGGCACAAGAGATGCTAGATTTCACATTATTTGCGTTTAATATATCGGATACTCTACGGATACCTGTATTTCTATTACCGGATGAAACAGTTGGACATGCTGGAGAACCTGTTGAGATTCCACCAAAGGATGAAATTAAAATCATAAGAAGAAGGGAACCTAAAACATCAGATGAACCACACTTTGGTGGTAATGGTTTGGATATTGCTCCTATGCCTACTTTGGGAAAGGGATTTAATGTGTTAGTTACGGGATCTACACACAACCAAAAAGGTATACGTAAAACTCAGGATCCTCAAACACACAGCGAACTTGTATGGCATCTTGTTAATAAAGTTAAAAAGCATAGAAAAGAGATCGTGAAATATTCGATTGAGGGCTCAAATAATCCGCAGATTGGAATTCTTGCTTACGGTTCTGTGTATCGATCCGCAAGAGAAGCCATGGAAATTGCGAATAACGTGGGAATAGAAACCGCGTTATTCAGACCGATAACTCTTTGGCCATCACCGGCTATCGAGATCAGAGAATTTGCGAAAAAAGTGGATGCAATAATTGTACCTGAATTGAACACGGGAGAGTATATTCTCGAAGTAGAGCGCACTGTTAAAGACGAAATTTCGATCGTTGGTATAAATAAAATCGGTGGTGGAGTTCCAATCTATCCAGAGGAAATACTTAATGAAATAAAGAAAATTGCAGGAGTGAGTTAAATTGACGACAGCAAAAAGGGAACACCCATTTGTCGGTAAATATATCCGACCAGAAGTACTTCCTCATAAGATGTGCCCTGGATGCGGGAATATGATCGCAGGCAATGCTCTCATTCGGGCTGTTGATAGACTCTATGGATCTTTCGATAAATTTGTATTCGTAAGCGGAATTGGATGCGCTGCTTGGGTGCCTTCTCCACATTTTAATGCAGATACTGTTCATACACTTCATGGTCGAGCAATACCCGCAGCGATAGGAATAAAGTTAGCAAATCCTTCACTTAACGTGATAGTTTTCTCGGGAGATGGCGATCTAATCGGAATTGGTGGAAATCATATTATTCATGCTGCTAGAAGGAATATAGACTTACTCGTGATGATGATAAATAACTTTAACTATGGGATGACCGGCGGACAACTAGCGCCAACTACACCACTAGGAGCCAAAACGATTACAACAATATATGGCAATCCAGAATCTCCTTTTGATGTAGCTAGGTTAATCGCAGAAGCTGGAGCTAATTATTCTGCAAGATGGACTGTGTATCATAATGCTTTGATTGAAAAATCGGTGGAGAAAGCCCTAAAAATGGAAGGCTTTAGATTTATAGAAGTTCTATCACCATGTGTAACAAGATACGTTAAATTCAACATTGGATCTCTAGAGAAAATAATGGATTTATTCAAGAAACAGACCGTGATTTATAAAGGTGAAAATCAAGAGATACCTCCAGGGAAAATTGTAATTGGCGAATTCGTTATCAGAGAAAATCCAGGCTATCTTAGAAGATATGGAATGATGAGAGAAAAGGCAATCAAACAGTGGAGGAAATCATAATGAGAGAGGAAATATTCATTACGGGAATCGGCGGACAAGGTATTGCGTTGGCAGGGGAAATCTTAGCGAAAACGGCAATGCATAACAACATGTATGCTGTAGTAACTAAATTCTATGGTGCAGAGGTTCGTGGCGGCGCAGCTAGCAGCGGTATTATAATTTCAGATAAGAAAATATACTTTCAGTTTGTTAGGAATTTAGACTTTCTCATAGCTTTACATGAGAAAGGATTAAGAGAGCATGCACCAAAGAAAACAAAACATCTAGTAATAGAAGAGGATATGATAAAAAATCATACAGTTTCCGCGGAGAAAATAATCAAAATACCAGCAATTAGAATCGCAGAAGGAATCGGATCTTCGTTGCTCGCTAATATGGTTATGCTTGGCGCTTATGCAAAGCTATCTGATGTGCTCCCCATACAAGCTCTAGTAGAAACAGTAAAGAAAGAATCTCCACGTAAATATCTGGAATTGAATATTAGAGCTATTTTAGAAGGCTATAGATTTATTGAACATATTGGAATATAGGATCCTAGAAGATTGCACCAGAATTATAGTTATATTTTTATTTCCATTTAAAC
>JAGGXM010000137.1 GCA_021163045.1 Thermoproteota archaeon
AATTGGAGTAATATCTAAGGATTTGCGGTTTCCAATCTATATAAAATTGATTAAAAAGGGCTAAATTTTAACGCTAATCGCCTTTGTTGGGCAAGCTTCCAAACATTTTAGACAGCTTATACATAGCGGGTTAGAGATATGCCCCTTATAATCAAGTATTGGTATTCCCATGGGACAACTCTTAACACATAAACTACATGTAGGTCCAAGACATTTACTGGGATCTAAGTATACTTTGACAAGTTTATATGGTGTACCTATGCTCATAATACCCCCAAGTGGACATATCCATCTGCACCAGGCTCTTGGAACAAAATAATTCATTAATATCGCTATTATCAGAACGAATATTCTGAACCAGAAAGCTAAAGGATAACTTACTAGAGTGGTTAGTTCCGTTACGTTTTTTGGGTATAGTCCCCATGCTACATACCAAAATAGGAGACTAAAAATCGTGCTTGTAGGGTCTATTATGGAAGATGGCTCCCGTGCGAAATCTCCGAAATACCCATAAATACTGCTCCCCATGTATTCATTATAGCCTATCGTAACATCTATAAAAATGAATACTGCGGCAATAAATATAGAGAGCTTATAAAGTGCATTATTTGTTGGGTTTGAAACTCTCTTTTTCTTGCCGAGATAGTATATAACATCACTAATGAATCCAAATGGACACACCCAGCCACAAAAAGCTCTTCCAATCAATAAAGAACCCAACGCTATAACAGTAATCGCAATAAATGGAAAAATCGCCATTGTAAGTAAGAATTCCATAAGCTGCCAAGCACCCGCAACTGTTGTATAAGGATTTCCTAAAGGTGCCATAATCGGCAACACAATAAAACTGGCGGCTAAGCCAAAGGACCCACCAAAAATTAAAATGAATGATATTATCTGTGTCGTGGTTCGAAGAATGCTAATTCTATAAGACTTAAATTTCTTTTTTTCTGCCACAACGGTCATCCTCCTAAATTAATCCTGGTAATCCGCCATTTTCTGTACTGATAAAACGAGATAGGATATCTATAACAAGCATCCACTGCTCATATTTTATCATGAGCAATAGGGATATAAAGCCTACAATTAGTAGTATTGCCCTGATAGCCATTTTACGATTACCCAAATAAACTCCCTCTTATTAACCTAAGGTGGAAGGAAAGTTGAAGCTATAAGAAAGTTTTCCTATTAAAAAGTATTTTTAAAAATAAATATAGGATACTACCATAACCAGATTCCCAAAGGCGGAAATTATAATATTTTCAGAAAGTATTATTTTATTAACAATTTTATAAGGAATGTACTTGATATTTTTTCATTAAGATTAAGAGATTACCACGGTGTATTAAAAATGAGCGATGAGCTATCAATAGAAGAACGAATAAAGGAACTTAATTACCAAGAAAGAATCCTAGAAGTTATTAAAGACGCCGTAATGAACAATATAACAAACCCCGATGTTTTAAGAGAAGATTATGGACTGACCGAAAATGAGATTGAGTGGTTCTTTAGCGAAGTTGTTAAGGAAAAATTCTATACAACACCATCACAGATCCTTCCTTTAGTGGAGAAAAAAATGACCGAAATTCGAAAAAAACTTAAAAAACTTCGTGGTGAGGCCTTGAGAGATCTTAAAGCAATCATTTTTCCGAACTGGCGTAAACTAATTTCAGCCCGATTTCCTGGACTATATTATGGAAAGATGATTCGCGCTATTTCTAGAAATTCGATAATACTAATTGGATATAAGGAAAATTATTGGCAAGATATTTATGGTAATGAGAATGCTGCAATTTTTGGATTAGGTTTCTTCTATTGCGAATTTGTACCAGCTACATCAAATACTGTTTTAAATCATTTTGAAGTCATTCACGGAATATTAATGCCCAAGGCAATACTCGATAAAGCAAAAAATAGCGCTCCTGTAATACGTGGCAGATTCTCTGAAAATTATCGTGAATTCTATGGTCTAATTAAACTAGATTACTATAATGAACCTGCAACCTCAAGACGTTTTCTAGAGGGATTATATGCCCGTATCGCACGAGAATATAAGACTCTTATTTCGAAAGCCGCAGAGTTAATTCGTGATGATTCTATTGTTCCTAAAGACCTAGATTCTTTAGTACTTTTATCTGCACTACCAGAATCATTCAATAAGCTTTTAGTTACCTCCAATAAAATAGAGGAATTAGAAGAAAAAGTAGAACGAGGGATACCCGGTTTAATGGGCTATGATCCTAGCCTTGAAAAAATGAATGACTTTCTTAGAAATATTAAGGTTGAGCACATTATTAACGAGATTAATCATATACGAACTACATTTTTAAAATATGGTTGGGATGTCTTATCTAGTCTAGTTGGCGGTGCTTTTTAATGCACTTGATCCGATTTTTAAATTAAGAAAATCTTCAATTTGTTTTTTTCTCAAAATGACCTTAAATTTAAACACCCTAGATTTTTAATAGTTTGTTCCCAAGTAAAAAAGTAAATTTTTATTCATAATGTTCAGTATTGGC
>JAGGXM010000132.1 GCA_021163045.1 Thermoproteota archaeon
GATATATTTTCCTATGTAATATTGCTGCTTCCGGCCTCGTTAATTTTTTTAACTGTTTTTTTGCTCGGCTTATTTTTCTACTAGGATGTATTACTCTCATATTTTCCGGCTCTAGAATAATTATTCCATCATGTTCTACAAGCTTCTTGATGAATCTCTTTATATAACGCCCTTTCACATCTTCTAAACTCCAAGGTATTGTAACGATATATTCATGGAATTTTGTCTTCAACTCCGCCCATTGGCTAATTTGCGGAGCTAAAAATATTACTAAACCGCTTCCTCTAACCGTCTCTACGATTCTACCAATATCATTTGGTGGTAAATCTTCTGTAAAATCGACTATCACGCCATCTAGTGTTCTTCCCATTACCCGAACACTATCAATGAAGCTATATCCCTGGATTTTTATTCCTTTTTTATTGAATATTTCCTTGAGAATATCTAACTTCTTATTCTCAGATTTCGCTCTTAGTCTATATCCAAAGAAGGAGAATTCCAAATTTTCTACTCTTTTATCACTAATACTAATAAATACATCAATAAGATCCGCCAATGGTTCTTTTATTGATTCAACATTCATGAAGCAGAATACAAACAATCTTCTATGATTTAATTGCTTTGCCTCTTTAAGTTCTTTCTTAAAAATTTTTATTAGATCCTTTCTCTGGACTTTTCGCCATTTCTTCTCTATGCTCTTTAATATCTTGTTCCATAGTTCTTCTGTTTTGTCCTTTGTTTGCGTAGGCATGTTAAACCCTCTATAGCGATCTATGATTGTTTGATGAGAAATTTTTAAAATCTCTTGATACAAATATTGAAGTATTGTTTACTATCTTGAAAGCAATAAGGTGTTGCCGTTGGAATGCAACTAATGTTGTATAATACATTAACTAGGAAAAAAGAAGTTTTCGCTCCTTTAAAAAATAATATTGTTAGAGCCTACTTCTGCGGACCCACCGTACAGGATTCACCTCACATAGGACATGCAAGAGCATTTATTGCTTTCGATATTCTAGTAAGATACCTTAAATTCAGAGGATACAAGGTTTTCTTCATTAGAAATGTAACAGATATTGACGATAAAATAATTGAGAAGGCAAAAAAAGAGAACGTTACTCCTTTCGAAATTGCTCACAGATATTACCTTGAGTTCCTGCATGCTGCTGATGCTCTTAAATTACTACATCCAAATATTGAGCCCTTCGCTACTGGTCATATCCCAGAGATTATTGAGTTAATTAAGAAACTAATTGATAAGGGCTTCGCTTATACAACTAAAAGTGGGGATGTATACTTCGATGTATTAAAATTCAAAGAATACGGGAAACTATCTGGACAAAGAATCTCTGAACTAAAAGCTGGAGCACGTATTAAGCCTGGAGAAGAAAAAAAGAATCCAATCGATTTCGCACTTTGGAAGGCCGCCAAGCCGGGGGAACCAAGTTGGCCTTCCCCTTGGGGACGTGGAAGACCTGGCTGGCATATCGAATGTTCTGCGATGACAATGAAATATCTTGGGGAGACAATAGACATACATGGCGGCGGTGCAGACCTAATCTTTCCACATCACGAAAATGAAATCGCGCAGTCAGAAGCTGCAACAGGAAAGCCTTTTGCTAGATTTTGGTTCCATGTTGGGCTACTCAGAATGCGTGGCGATAAAATGTCAAAATCGCTAGGTAATATTGTACCTATCTTTGAAGCTCTTAGGAGATACGATCACGAAACAATTAGATTATGGGCAATAAATACCCACTATAGAAAACCCATAGATTTCTACTGGGATCTATTGGAAAATACAGAAAAAATCCTTGATGATATGTATAGCTCCCTATTCTTAGCCGAACAGCAGTTAGAGACAGAACATAAGACTACAGAAAGCTTAAATGACTTTAACGAGCGTCTGAGAGATTTTATAGCAGAGTTTAAAAAAGCTATGAATGATGATTTAAATACTCCGAAGGCTCTGGGCATTCTAAGAGACTTTACGGAATTTCTTAAATCTAACCTTAATCGATTAAGCAAAAGTCAGATAGAAACGGCAATCAAAGAGATTCGAGAACTCGGATGGGTTTTAGGAATTCTTCAAATGAGTCTTGAAGAAAGAATTCAAGAGAAACGTAGAAGAGGAAAAGATATCTCTACAATTGTGCCTCCAAATTATATTGAAAGTGGTGATATAAAGCCATTTTTAGATCTAATTATCGCGGTAAGAAATGAATTAAGAAAACGGAAGATTTTTGATTTAGCAGATAGCATTCGGGAAAGACTGAAGCAGATGGGAATTGCGCTAGAAGATTCAAAAGAAGGAACAAAATGGCGAATAAAGAAATAAAAGTACCTTCTTTTTCTATATTTTTTCCCACTCTTTTAAAATAGATACGATGAAAATTTCCTCTATTCCTTTCAGCCTAGCTAATCTTTTTATTAGAATATCGTACGCTTTTGCTAAGCTTCTTATATTCAATTTGGCAATTATATCAAATTCTCCGACCACTGCAGAAACCGTCTCAATACCATTTACTTTGCTAAGCTCTTCTAGAAGCTCTTTGGCGCGTTTTTGATCTATTTTCAATAGAATATATGTCGATGTTTCACTTAGAAGCAATAAGAAAACTCCTAAAACAACCAATATGGCTCCAAACGTCTTTGTTATTATGACAAAAAAGTTGTATACTGGAATCTGTACATAATTTGGGAATAGCCAGCTTCCAATAAATGACACACCGATTCCAAAAATTGCTGATAAAGAAACTAATGCGTTTACAATGCTCATCTTACCCATGCTTAATGCTCTGATGTACATGATCATAGCGAGAAATGTTAGCCCCATATCCACGCTTAATATTAGAAATGACGATACAAATTCGTGTAGAATCTGAGTTATTTCATATGGGCAACTAATCAAATAGAATGGCGTAATCTGTAATGTCATGTAAAAGATAAGCCAATATCTTAGAGATATTGAATCTATTTTTCTGTTATCCTCTACAGTAGATGAGATCCTTTTTAGAAGATAGATATATATGGTGGACATAATATTCATGGGACCTAGTGCTAAAAGTGCTGTGATTAGATCCATTTTCTCCGTCGTAATTGCTGCTAAAAATGCACCTATCGTTATTATAATGACGCTACTTGTTTCAATAATTGTAGGTTTATCTTTCTGTAAAATTGCATCAATAACAAGAAGGTAAACTGTAGTGAACTGGGCGAGTGGGAGAAGCGTTGAGGGATCCCCAATAGATGCCACTTGAAAATAGAATACTGTATTAAGAACTGATGCTAGAGAAGCTAATATTATATAAACAAGCCCCTTTTTACGAGGAATGTATAAGCCTTCAAATGCGGGATCTATAAGTTTACCTAATTTTCCCCTCTTCGTTGGAAGGTATAATATTATGATACCAATCGTCTGAACTATTAACCCAGCCCAGAAGATATATACAGTAAGTGTAATGGGGTCCAGAATACGTGCACTAGAAAGAACATCAAGCAATGCAATTATCGAATTTAAGATGGATGCTGTGAAAATAAGTGCATAAAAAATTGTTTTCTTCTGCACAAGAATCACTGCCATTATATCTCTTATGGGACTTCTACTTCAATTACGTGTGTTGTTGTTCTCTCGATCCCATCTATCTGGTGAACTTTATTAAGTACCTCAAATAGATGCTTATGATCTTCAGCCTCAACTCGTATTATAATATCGTAAATTCCGGTTGTGGCTGCTATATTCTTTATTTCTTCGATATTTTTTAAAGCTTCGATTACATCTTTCGTTTTCCCGATTTTTACATTTATTAGCGTGTATGCGGCCACTTTATCCATCGCGAATCATCCTCCTTCTTGGAAAGGTCCAGAATCGCCTATTCAATATACAGCCATATTTACCCCTACTTAAAATCCACCTTCTAATAATCTCCTCAGGATGAATATTAATCCATCTAAAAGACTTATTTAGCTTTACTCGCCATAGGATTAGCCCCTCTGCAGGAGCAGGAGCAATGCCTTGAGGTAATGCATGACCCTTTAGGATATCAAAGACTTCAGCTTTTTTTAATCTATTTAGCCCATAGCTTTTAATGAAAGTAACAATCCTTCTAATTTGTTCCCATAGGAAAGATCTATTTCTAAACGTAAATAGTTGAAATAACCCTTCTTTTCTAAATGAGACATATATTCTCATGTTAGCATCAAAATCCATGCTTTTTTGCCGTTTAATTAAGCTAGAATAGTTATGTGAATTTGAAGAAATAAAATCACAGATCCATCTCAATTTGTTTAGATCTTCGCCGAGATCTGGTGCAACATATAAATATTCCTTGAAAATAACATTTTTTCTTAGGCTGAAATCTTCATTTAAGTATGTGTACTTATGAATCCTAATACATGGAACTAATTGCGAATTTAGATAGTACGGTAAACTTCTATCATCGTTATTCTCTGTAGAAATTATAATATGTTGTGATACCGCATTCACTCCGCTATCTGTACGAGAAAGATAATCTACTTTGAATGTTCCAAACTTCCTAAGAACTTTGTACAATTGCCCTAAAATTGTTCTAACATTTTTTTGAAGAGCAAAACCATGATACTTACTGCCATCATAAGCCACTTGTGCTAGTATTTTCATAGCGTATACCCAATTAGAGACTGTTATTTATTCGTGGAGAAAATAACATCCCAATCATGTATTTTAAGTAAATGCCCCTCAAAATCAATCCATTGTGCTTCCTGCCATAAAATGTTTCCCTGAATTGCAGGTAATACTGGAATACTTAATCGCATTGAAATATCTTTTTCTCTAAATGGATCAAGAAATATCTTAAATAAGGCATCAGAAATACCGACAAGGAGATATTTCGTATGCCCTCTCTGGAGCAAAATTAATAAATCTTCAGGTAACTTCCTGATTTTTTCTATCATGTCCTTTTCTATTGGAAATACCCTGTCTTCCTTTATAGCAAGGATGAAATTTTTCAGTTTAATAATTTCTATCAGGTTAAAGTTTATCTTATAGACACAAATTCTCTGAAATTGTAGAACGCTCTTAAATTCGCTTAGTTTGACTGGATCATAAAACCCTCTTAATATACCAAGAAAAGATTCTTCATGAAAAATTGCTTTTACGCCCTTGAATATACCCTCATCTTTAATAATGTAAATTTGAAATCCCTCGAAATCGATCCTATCAAATTTACCTAAACAAGCAAACCACTTATCCCAATCTCCAGGTTCTTCTTTGATTTTCTCTTCAATATAAGATATCATTTCAGAAGCGTATCTAATTATGGTCTGTGGTTGGTACACATTTCTAAACAAAATGGGAAATTCTGGATACTCTGGACCTGGGTCGTATCTAATTTTATCATACGCGAATTCTCTTTTAAGAAGGAATTTCTTAGACTTATTATTAACAATACCGACAATTTTGTAAAGTGGATAAAAATTTCCTCGATATTCAAAACCACCCTCGTCTAACTTAAAGTATAGGAAATTAAATGGGACGCGTCGGAATACATCTGAATCCTTAAAGATAATATCATAATTTATTGGATCCTCGTTACGATCATACATTATTTTAGAGAGATACTCTTTAATTAATCCTTTCTTCACGGAACCAACCTCACAAATATTAAATCTAATTTTTCAAAAACAAAACTATAAAATCTACGAGTGATGCACTATGTACTACTTTGATACAGCGAAAGATCCTCGGTTATTGTTTAGCCAAAAGATCATTAATAAATTAGAGTCTATCATAAGAAATATTAAACTTCATAGAAGCGAAAGAGAAGAACTATTGGACATAATACATAGAATGAAAAGTACTATGAAACAAATCATATACTCGTATTTACCTAAAGAAGAACTCATTAAATCTACCATGTTTAAAGAGTATCGTAAAATTTTGGATGAATTAAAGAAGAAATTTCAAGCTATAATTAAAAATTTAGAGGAAAAGGAGCTCCTGACAGCTAGATTCATTCAATTTATATTATGGAACTTAGAATCTCTAGATTATAGAATTATTAGCTTACCAGACGATCTAACAAGTGCCGTTGATTATAAATTTGTAAAAGTTCTATCAGCAATGAAACATCCACGTGCAAAAAATTTGCTTATAACCCGTGTGACAGATGGAACCCGTAATTATGAGGTCGTGACAAATGATCTAACTGTTAGATCTGGAGATGTCCTTTTATTTGCTGTATTGCCGCCAAGGGATTTCTTTGGTATTGTAAGCCAAGGAATGTTTCTAGGAGGAGAAACAATCCGTAAAGGAACAGAAAATGTCGTTGGTAATACAACCTCATTAAGCGAAAACGAAAAAAGAAATTTAAAATCAATAATAATTCAATTCCTAAAAGAGTAATCAGGGTGAGTCTCTTGTCCGATGAGAAATTAAGAGAAAATATTAACGATATTCGAGAGAAAATCGATGATCTGTATGACGAAATTTCAGATATAAAAGACAGACTAGAAGACTTAGAGTATGTAGTGGAGGAAATAAAGAATCAGATCAAGAATTTTTTGGGCTCTAAAAGCGAAAAAGAATAAAATCAAGTTTTTTAACTTCGGTATTTATCAAATATTTCACCTATTTTTTCAGAGGCCCATCTTAGATCTCTTAATACAATACCTAGCTTGGCTGCCGTACTAGTTACTAATGCAAGAATATGATCTTCACCTACAAGGCCCAATATAATATACCCTCTCTCTGCTTTTATTATTACATGATCGATATGTCCTTTACCTAAGTCTAGAGAATTTCTTTCGGACGTGCTAAATATGACGGTGACCGCTGCTGCGAGTTTTCCTTCTTCGCGCATCATTTCGGATTCTTTTGAAATCCAAGAGAGAGGTAAACCTTCAGCGCTAGATACAATTGCGCCTTCTATGGATTCATTAATAGATATTAACTTTTCAAGTATTTGGGAAATTTCACTAGATACCTCACTGACTTCTATTCCGCCAGTTAATGCTGCTAGAATTTCATCAGGGGTGGGCTCTTCCATTACTTAAACACCTTCTTAATTAAGTTAGTTTTAATTAGATTAAGTATCTATTAAACTAGATTTTAATTAGTATCAATTATTATTTACGTTTTACCATTAGGTAAATCTTAACATAATATTTTAATGATAATACTATCCACATAACTCAAATTCTAACATTAATACTTTTTTTATAATTTTTGGTATTCTTCAGAAAAGATTCATGAATTAAATGTGAATTAATTGCGGTTAAAATCTGGTCTTTATTTACATATAAATTATACAAAAATTAACTAAATATGTCTTTAGCTTGATTTTATACGGTTAGATTTAAACCTAATGTTCGTGCATACTTGATGGCTTCGAGCCATTCTGACCGTGTCAGGGATCTGGATATATCAGGAAATTCCTTAGCTTTATAATCCGGGTGATATTGAGCCATAATGTTCACACGGACTCTTGACAGATCTAAATTCTTTTTTATCCAATCAAGAATAGGTATAGTACAGCATTCTAAGTGATTTGGTAGCACCAAATGCCTTATTATCATCTCATCGCCATAAGCATTAGCTAATTTATGATTTCTACTTATGACATCAAAATATCTTTTGACTTTCGAGAGTCTTTCACTACATTTATTATTACCATACTTAAAATCAGGAAGCCATACATCAACAATTCCATTTAGCAATTTCATGCTTTCTAATGACATATACATATTGGAATTCCAAACGATAGGAATATTTGCATTCATGTAAAGAAGGACCTTAATTATATAATGGAGGTTCGGTGTTGGCTCGCCGCCGACCCAATTAACATTTCTTATTCTACGTTTCGATGTTAGAACGTCTATTTCTCTCGCGACCATATCCGCAGGAACAACGCGACCACTATGCATTTGAGATATATCCCAATTTTGGCAAAATACGCATTTAAAATTACAGTGTGAAAAGAAGATAGTGAATGAGGGCACTAGTTCTGGCTCTTCACCAATATGTATAAACATAGATGCTATGTATGCATCGTTATATAAACCACAAACACCTTTTTGTTTATTGGTTCGATTGATTCTACAATTCCATTCACAGAATCTACATTCTTCTAAAATTCGTAGAGCTAGAATGTACTTTAAGCTGAGTAAGTTCTTTATCGGAAATTTTCTGCTTTTGATTACTTTTTCGTACTCTCTAAGTAATGATTCATCACTAAGTATTTTCCTCAATAAATTAACTGCCATATCATGTTTCTTAAATAGATCAACTACATCACTTTTTTCATTATAATCAACTTGGATGCTCTTTGCAATAAGATATTTCGCCCATTTCTCTCCTCTTAGGATTCCAAAATAGTTAGAAAGAGCACTAATTGCGTCTTTATCTTCTAAGATAAAGATACTATCTGGCCTTTCGTGAAGCACAGGAACTCCATTTTTCTCCCAAATAAGACCCATGTAAACCCCAAAAAAGAAATAAAGAGCTTTTATTAAAAAATCTTCTTATCCCATAGACATATTTAGCAATTTTACTATCTCTCTATATCTGTTTCTGACAGTAACCTCTGTTACACCAGCCACTTCTGCAACTTTCTTCTGGGTTTTCTTTTCACCCATAGCCCTTGTTGCTATATAGAGCGCTGCTGCGGCAATCCCCGCGGGATCTCTCCCTATGGAAACACCCATCTTTTTAACGCGCCTAATAATATCTAGGGCTTTATATATAATTTCACCGCTTAATCTCAGTTCTTTTCCGAAGGAAACTACAAATTTTTCAGGATCTGGAACAGGAACAAGTATCTTTAACTCTTCTTTGACCATCTTGTATGCTTTTGATATGTCCTTTTTTCTAATGTTACTTATTCTGGCGATTTTGTCCAATGGCCTTGGAACTCCAGCAATTCTGCATGCTATGTAAACTAGAGCTGCTACTATCGCGGGGACTCTCTCTCTTCTTATTGAACGCTTTATACTTAATCGTCTGTAGTATTCCAGAACAGTATCTCGAACAATCCTAGAAAGATACATTCTATTTGCCAATTCGTTTAAAATAGACATTGCGAACATCGTATTCCTTGTTCTTGCATCTTTCGGAATTAATCGAGAGCTTCCGATGGATTCTCCTTCTATATATAGCCGATGTGGCTGGATGCCCGTAAAGCTTGAGGTGGGCGCAAACCTTCTTTTAAGCGCTTCTTCGGGTTTAAATACCCTATCTTCTGGTCCTGTATCAATGATTTCTTCCTTTACAATACTTCCACATCTCATACATACGTACTTATCGCCAATAAGTTCTATATCTTCCGATCCACAGTATGGGCAAACAAGTTTTTCATCTTTATTTAAATCCGCTATAGAGTCAGAATAATATGACATACATATCACCAATTTATTAAGAAATACTTAAATGAGCATACGGTTGTATATTTAAATCTTTCGATACTTATTTATATAAGCATATCGCTTTTTTCGAGCAAAATTTAAAGAAATTAATATAAATTGTTCGTATTTATGAAATTTTTTTCGTTTTGAAGATATTAAGAAGGATTTTTTTTATACCACAAGAGGTAAATTAATTAAGAAATGGTAGGCCCGGAGGGATTCGAACCCTCGTCAGTGGGTCCAGAGCCCACCATGCTTGGCCTCTACACCACGGGCCTTTATGTTATGAGTCATGTTTCTTCTGGTGCGGGGGGAGGGATTCGAACCCTCGTAGGCCTGCGCCACTAGGGCCTAAGCCTAGCCCCTTTGACCGCTCGGGAACCCCCGCATATCTCAATTAATAATATACCTTGATTTTGTGATATTTAGAAATGTCTTTTTAAGATTTTTTAAAAAAGAAATATTAATGTTACGTGATATGTATTACATTCCGCGTAGAATGTATAACAGCTATAGTATCTCCACATTTTCGCTTGGAATCCCTAGATTATTTACAAGAAATTCTCTAACTTTATCTACATGATCCCCTTGTAACAGTATTATTGGCCCGAACTTTTTGTCATTTTTAAATGTACCACCAGTAGCACAGAATCTTTTAAGATCCTTAGAAAGTTGTCGTAGATCTATAGATTTATCATCTAAACCGGCGACTACCGTTACAACATGCCTTTTCTTTCGTGTTTCTAAGAAGATCTTAACTTTCTGACTCATTAGTGCAATTTGAGTTTCGAAGTCAAAAGGAAGCGGAGCTATTTCCTTCTTTTTTCCCATTTAATCAACCATCCGGAGTTTTAATAATTTTTATCGATTTATTGTTGGTTGTGTTCAAAATATAGTCCACATATGTTTTTTAAAAGTTTATTTTTTCATATATAATTTAATGTACATTCTTTCAGTAATTAGTCAAATCTCTATTAGAGACATATTTAAAAAACAAAATTACACTATGTTTTTCTTAAAGTCAATCTGCGTAATGTTTAAGTATGAAAAGTTATAAAGAACAAAGATAGAACTAGACTTGGTTCCATAAATACGTAGAAAGGGCCCGTAGCTCAGCCAGGTAGAGCGGCAGGCTCATAACCTGTTGGTCGGCGGTTCGAGTCCGCCCGGGCCCATCAAAAAATATTAAAAGGTTATCCTAGTTCGACCTCTGACCATGAGCGCCCTTGACTTGATTCTCTTAAACCTTGAATTTGTCCATCCTTAAGTCGCACTTCCTTTGTTATTACATCTCTCGATAATCGAACCAACTCCTCATCGTTTGTTGCTATTATCACAGTAACTCCATTCATTCTATTGAGTTTCTTCAAGATATCAAGTACTTTTCTTGTGTTATCTGGATCTAATTGTGCTGTTGGTTCATCAGCGATTATAACATCGGGATCATTAACCAAAGCTCTTGCGATAGCAACTCTTTGCTGTTCTCCGCCACTCAATTGATTTGGAAATCTATCTCTTTTATCAAACATATCAACCAGATCTAGTTTATCTTCAGCCTTCCTTATCATCTCTCTTTCCGAAAGATCTTCGGGTAGCAGTGGGACCATGACATTTTCTAATGCAGTCATATTATCTATTAAATTGAAGAATTGAAAAACAAAGCCGATTTTTTTCCTTCGCATTTCTGCCAGCTTTTCTTCAGAAAGTCCGAGAATAGACTGTCTATCAAATATGATGTCTCCTTCTGTAGGTCTATCCATACCTGATATTAAGTTTAGCATTGTTGTTTTTCCACTACCGCTAGGACCTAGGATTATTATGAATTCTCCCTGCAAAATTTTTAGGGAAATGTTTCTTAATGCAAAAACGGATCCTCTGGCTTGTTCATATTTTTTGGTAACTTTATCTAATTCAATTAATACCGGTCTTCCAGACATACTACTCACCTTTTACTCTCTCCGAAAAGCTTCCATTGGGGATATTCTAAGAATTCCTCGCCATATATAGTAGTATCCGAATAGTATGGCTGCAAGTATCACGATAAAGGTGATTCCAATTGTATTGAAACTTATTGGTGGAAGGTTCGAAATCGTGCTAAATGCAGAGACTCCGAGGAGCCCAACAATAAACCCGACTATTGTGACAAAAATTAATTCTCCTAAGAGGAATATAAGTACATCTTTACCACGCCATCCAATTGCTCTTAACGTGGCTATTTCTTTTTTCTTATATCTAATTAACAAGAAGGAATATATCCCTCCAAGAATTATTGCTCCAAGTAGTAAGACTACTGTTCTGAACCAATCTGAGACATATATTGATTGATCTACACCACCCCATAGTGTTACACTAAATGGTGCTATCGGATTTTGCGTCAATGATATCCTAATCGATTCTACATTAGTAAGTGCTTTCCCTGAGAAATAATCGCCACCAGCAATAAGGATTATACGTCTTACAAAGACATAATCTGCTTTTTCGGCATTATCAGCTGGTGACGGCCAGATATCCTCCACAAAATACTCGAAATCTTCCCAGCTGACATATAGTAGATTTTCTGTTCCTTTGGCTATTTTTGAGTAACTTACAATACTTGCATTATACATACCTACAATCCTTATATCGACCTTCTTATTGCCCTGTTGAAGTGTTATATAATCGCCTAACTTAGCGCTTTGGATAATTTGTATTCCGCCAGGGATAGAGTAATTTATCAGCGCATTTACGTTAATTAATCCTTCACCTCTTCCATTTATTGCTCTTCCGTTCACGATTCTCGTCGGTTTAACTAGATCTAATACCCAAGGTATATGTTCTGGTTTTCCTTTTCCTCTTGATTTTACAGTAATCAAACCTAATTGCCCTGGGTATACCTCAACATAATAAACGATGTACAACCCAGAAATCTCATTTTTAACCGCATCATATATCTCGTTTATACTATCATAAGCAGAAGCCGCATTTAATTCATGAGATGGCTCCAAGATGACCCCACGAGCATCCAAAATTCTATCTGTATCATAAGCATCAAGTATCGCTAACTGTAAAATTAACCATCCCGTTATTACTATAAATAGAATAACAAAGGCTCCTGATCTCTTCTTTGCCCTTATCGCAAGAGAGAAGCCTTTAGCTAGGATTCTAAATAATGGCATAAGATTCCCTGCTCTTGTTCTATTAATTTATTAAAAATCGTTAATAATTTTTAATATTAAAATGTAATTTAATATAATTTAAACAGTTCTTTAGAGTTTAATGTTTTAAAAATATAGTTTTCAACTCATTATAAAAGCGTATAAAAGTAGTAATATTTACTATCTGTATCCATTATTTTATGGGTTGCCTTATGGAGAAATCCAAGTTTTTTTCAGATGGAGATCTAGTTCTCTTAATCCCATTAAATACTGAAAAAATAAAAGATAGACACGTAATTCAATTACATTCGGGTGAAAAATTTCATACTAAGAATGGGATGATATTACATGATGATATTATAGGAAAAACGCTAGGAAGCATCATTTCAACTCATATTGGATTTAATTATATTGCACTCGATCCCACATTAAAGGATATTATAAAGCACTATCCTAAGTTCAGATACAAAACGCAAATAATCTATCCAAGAGACTGGGGCTTGATTATGGCCTTTGCAGGTATTAAAAATGGAGATCTCATTGTAGAGATCGGAACAGGCTCTGGAGCATTTACCGCTTTTCTTTCCAGTATCATTGGTCCCGAAGGGAAAATTTTCTCATATGAAGTAGATCCTGATCGCGCTAGGATCGCTGAAGAAAACCTGAGGAATACTTGTAGCACAAGAAATTATATTATAAAAATAAAGAATGCTGAGGATGGAATCGATGAACGTGACGTCGATATTGTCTTCATTGACGTTCCAGAGCCATGGAGAGTGCTAAGGAATGCATGGCAAGCTTTAAGATTTGGAGGCCAGGTCGTTGTTTATATACCTACGTTTAATCAGCTCCAAAAGACATTAAAAGTAATGTTATTATATGGGTTTATTGATGTTAGTGTAAAGGAAGGCTTTATACGTGATTTTCAAATAAAACCATATGCTGTAAGACCAAAAATAAAGGGGTATTACTTTTCAGCATTCATAGTGTTCGGAAGAAAAGGAACATTTATTCCCATTAAACAAATAAAAGAGGCCTTAAAAAAATTTGAGTAAAAAGCAGGAGGGCTCTATTTTGCCACAGAAAAATAAAAAGAAAAAAACATCCCGCGTTTCTATTTTGATGGATTACGATGCAATCAAAGATAAGGTAATAGTGGAGAAAATATTAGAAGAGGCAAAAAAGAGAGGAAAAATCATAAGATCTAGGATTTATATTACTCAAGAAGAATTAAATGATAGTAGACAGGCATTACCAGAATTCGCTAGCCTTGGTTTAGAACCTGTTATAACGGTTTTAGCAAAAAATGTTAAATTTGCGATAGATCTTTTGGATGATGCATATAGCGATAATATCGATGTTATTATTATATCTTGGAAATCCGAAGATCTACTTCCAGCACTTATCGAAGCTAAAACGAAGAAGGAAATAGTAATTATGCTTCCTGGAAAGGCGCCAAAGAGTTTTTATACCGTGGCAGATTCGATAATTGAGCTTGAACTTTAAAAAATTGATTTTGGAATTTAATTCCAAATAGTTCATATATTGTAATAGAAAATATAATTATGGTTAAGCTGATAATGGGAAAGAGGGAAAGTTTATGACACAAATAAATCTTGGAAGTTGGGAGTCTGTAGTAGCAGGTCTAAGATGCAAAGATGGCATAATCCTTGCGGGAACTAAAAATATATCGTATGGATATTTAGTTCTCTCAAAAGCGGGAAAAACCGTTGAAGTGATAGATAACGTTGGATTCGCTTTTTCTGGTCATGTCTCAGATTTACAGTCGTTAGTTAAAGAAATAAGATTTGAGATGCAATATTGGAAATATACTCTTGATAGACCATTAACTACTTCAGCAATAGCTCATAGGTTAGGTCTGTTACTTTATAGCTGGAAGTTATTTCCATATATTACGTTCTCAATCGTAGGAGGTTACGACAAAATTCCCGTGGAAGGTTTTCATCTCTATACACTAGATCCTGTTGGGTCTGTTATGGAAGAAAAATATGCTGCTTCAGGAACATCAACGGAAATTGCAATTGGAGTAATTGAAGAAAATTACGATGAAAATATGTCTCTTGAAGAAGGAAAAAAATTAATATTAGATGCAATGAAATCTGTAAGTAAAAGGGATGTTTTGGCCGGAAAATTCATCGATTTAGCCATTATAACTAAAAGTGGAAGTAAAGTAGAAACAATAGAACTAAAATAAAAGGGTTCAAAACCAGTCAAAACTTTTTATTTGATGCTCTAGCTAAATAAAATATTAAAAATTCTTTCTCTCAAAGTTATTCACGTCAATAAAAGACAAGATTCTCCTATTCCAACAAATTTAAATTTGAATTCTAAATAGTATTTCAAAATATGGAGTGGGACTCTAAAATAAAAGCGGGGTGGGGCAGCCAGGTCCAGTCCGCCGGGCTCATAACCCGGAGGTCGGTGGTTCAAAATGGGGATAGGGAGTCACTATCCCCATGAAAGTCCACCCCCCGCTACCAGTCCCACTCCAAATATCAGTTTTCTAACTACTCGTTGGGTTTAGTACATGCCTGCACCATATTTTGGAAGAACAGAGATTTTCTGGTGCGACCGACATAATTTGCCATTAATAAGACCAAAGAGTACTTTCTGTGAGGGGCCATTCAGGAGGGTTTCTCTAACACCCCCCGGGGATATTAGACCCGCTTTTGTGGGTGATTATGAATTCATAATAAAAGCAATTTCTAGCATTACTTCTGACTTTGATATCATTTTGCGATTTCCTATCTTATTGAATAAGATTTCATATATCGATAGAATGGACGAGCTTATTATTAATGGAAAAAAGTTTGGAATTATGAGATATAACATTAACAGAAAGATTTTGGAATTTATCCCAAGTAAATATGGAGCTAAAATATTGTATGCTGTTGCTATGCATTCAAGTAACTATATTCTCGAAGATTGTAAGAAAAAACTCAGCTACATTATAGTAGATAGAGACGCCGCAAAGGCGATCCAAGACGGTGCAAATGTTCTAAGACCTGGAATCATAGAATACTCACACTTTGATAAAGGTGATTATCTATTTGTATTCTCTGAACGTGGTGAGTTGGTATGTATTGCACAAGCGAAGGTAAATTCTACAGAAATTTATGAAACAAGAAAAGGTGTTGTTGCCAAGAACAAAATAAAGAAAATTTACGTGACACCAAAAGATTGCGAGATAATTTTCTTGAGCCTAGAAAGTGATATAAAAAAGCTCTCTGAAGTAGTGGATATTTGCCATAAAGAGGATTTTCCTCGATATTATTCGAAACTTGGTATTGAGGCATATGATCCTTTCACATTTTTTCCGGAGCATATTAGACCCATCTGGAAAGCAATTTTATGTGTAAATCGTAAAGCTATTATCAGCTTAGAAAAAGAGGCCATTGGATTTTTGAGAAGCTTGCTTACAAAGGGAAAGGATAAGCCGTTCATAGTTTCCTTTAGCGGTGGAAAAGATAGTATAGTTTCCCTACATCTAGCGATGAAGGCATATAAGGAATTATTTACAATTTTTATAAATACAGGAATCGAAATTCCAGAAACTGTTACATATTCTAGAAAGGTCCTTGAAAGAGTGAATTCGATTATGAGTAAAAGCAATAAAAGAATGATATTTATAACTGCTTCGGAATCAAAGGTTATCTTAAAGGATGCTTACGCTGAGATTATTGCCCCAGTAAAACGTTTTTGGACTGGTTTTTATTTACTCGGGATTCCAGGTAGGGATTGGCGCTGGTGTTGTAAAACTAATAAACTAGCACCAGCAAGGGAATTAATAGATGTCCTCGGCTTTAAGAAAACACTAAGTATCATTGGTATCCGGCGATATGAATCCCGAAGTAGAGCTCAAGAGAAAAGAATTATGCATAATTTGTGGTCTGGGCAGGTAAATGTATATCCAATACATAACTGGAATGCACTAGAAATCTGGTTATTAATTTTACTTCGTAGACTCCCGGTAAATCCGCTATATAAATTGGGATTTACGAGAATTGGATGCTGGCCTTGTCCCTTTAATCAGATGTTTGAATTTAAAATTTTAGAAAAACTAAAACCAAAATTAATCTCTTTTCTTAACCAGAAGATAACTTCATATCTTAAAGAAAGAGGAATATCCGATAAAGAAATAGTGACAATACTCGAAAAAGGTCTTTGGAGGTGGAAAAAAGTTCCCAAAGTACTCGGTTCTATGAAAGTAATTCCCAGAATAAGCATAAGAAAGTACTTTAAGCTAGAGAAAATAAAAGAGCATATATACGATATCATACCTAAAGAACCGATGTCTAATAAACTAATTTCCTATTTAGAAAACTTATTTAAGCGGTATCTAGATTCTAATAGCCTTTTTATTGAAGAAGAACAATAATAAAGAGTTCAACTTTACTCATAAATTGGTAATAGATGATGGAGGAAGTTTGATTGAAAGAGTACTACAGGATACTAATTGCCGGCGATTTTCATATACCTACAAGGGCTAGGAGTTTACCTGAAGAATTTAATAAATTTTTAGAGGATAATAATTTTGATCTGGTAGCCATTACAGGGGATTTAGTACAATCATATGTGCTCGAATCTTTTAAACGCTTTAAATACGTTGTAGTCCGTGGTAACTGGGATTTGGGTGATGCAGCCAAATTTCCTGAATTATGTAGGATAAAAATACCCGGGGCAAAATACAATGTAATTCTATATCATGGTAGTGATATTTATCCAAATGGCGAGCCCATGCTTCTTCGTGCTGTTGGATTAAAACATAATGCTCAAGTAATTATTACTGGGCACACGCATATCCCTGAAATAAAAATGATAATTGATTCTCTAATCATAAATCCAGGAAGCGCCACTGGAGTATATGGAAGCTATAAAGATGCATATAAAAAGCAGATCCGTCCTACTTGGATCGTTGCCGATTTCGGCACCAATTGGATTGATATCTCACTATATGCGATTATAGGACATGGTAAGATTAAAAAATATCCTAAGAAAAGATTTGAATTTTAATTTCTGTTTCTATTTTTTACTTTACATTACTTTTGTTTAAACATTATATCAGCTTTTTTCTTGTTTATAACATCAGAAAAACGTTCATCATTCTTAAAAGCCCTTATTACGGAAGAAATTGGAACCTCTAATCTAATTAATTTTGTTCGTCCATAGCGACCTAAACTCACAACAGGAGCGGTTATAATTCCTAACATCTCTAGGTCGGATAAAATGTCATTAATTCTTCTCAACGTTACTGGGGAATATCCAATAAAGTCGCATAATTGTTCATAGACGCTTCTTACCATCCCTGTTGTAATCTTTCTCTCTCGTTCTCGATGTAAAATCGTTATTGCCAATAAAACTAATTGTTCCTGAGTTGGCAAATCTCTAATAGATTCCTCAATCACATCTCTATCAACTTCATCCTGAGCTTTATATATGTGCTCTGAGGACAACCTATTCGATCCCTCTCTTTCTGCAATCTCCGCAGCAACTCTTAAAAGATCTATTGCCCGTCTTGCATCTCCGTGTTCTTGAGCAGCAAGAGCGGCAGCAAGTTTTAGGGCCTCATCATCATAAGTTCCATCTCGAAGGGCCATACGAGCTCTTTGTTTCAGAATATCATACAATTGCTGAGCATTATATGGTTTGAATATAATATTTTCTTCCGAAAGGCTACTTAAGACTCGACTATCAAGATATTCCCTAAATTTAAGATCATTGGTTATACCTATTAGAGAAACTTGAGATTTCTTGAGATCATTGTTGATTCGTGTAAGTTGGTATAAAACATCGTCACCAGAAGATTTTACCAGCCAATCAAGCTCATCGAAAATAATTGTGACCAATTGCTCTTTATAATCAATCACCTTGATTAGTTTATCTAGAACAAAATCTGTCGGCAACCCGGTGCTTGGAACTCTAGTCTCCCCTAATTCCTCTAAGATTTTCACAATTACACGATAATTAGATTTTCTGTATCTACAATTAACATAAGCATATTTAAACGATAATCCAATAGCAGAACCTTTTTCTATTAATTTCTTTAGAACATATTTTGCAACTGCTGTTTTACCTGTTCCTGTTTTTCCATACATAAAAACGTTGCTGGGTTTCCCGCCCTTTAACGCTGTGGCCAAAATAAAAGCCAAACGCTTAATTTCAGCCTCTCTATGTGGTAGCTTCTCTGGTATGAAATCATGACTTAAAACCCGTTTATTCGTAAAAATTGATGGCTTTTTTAGAAGATTATCGAAGATATCATCAACATCTGACAACCAAGTCACCTGCTCCATTAACACTACCACATATTCTATTGCAAAGGTATATAGGTGTATGTGTTTTACACGTATCATTGGGAACAGAATTTATATAGTTATTACAGAAGGATTACTCACATGACACTTAATATTATAAATAACCTAATCTGACAATTATGGTAACAATCTTATACAAAAGTTATCAATTCTTGCATATCTCTTACTAAATGTCCCCATTTTAAAGAATACTAAAAATCAGTAAAGTTCATATTGTATTACACTTCGTTAGAAGTCTTGTATTTGATTTTTAGAACCCTAGACTATAAGGTGAGTATTTTGGAACTAGTGCTAAATTCATATAAAGATCTAACTCTCAGATCTTTAGCAAAGAAATATTTACTCATTCTCTTCGATCAGATAAAGGGTAAGAAATTCTCCTTAGAAGAAAATGTAGAATGGAATTCTAGAAGAGGCAAGAAAAAAATCAGATATGACTTTATAATAAAAGACTATATAACAAAAGATATTATTGGTGTACAGTTAAAGGATTGGAGAAGGCCCATTGGTGTAAATGTAGTAATGAGATTCGAGAAGCAGATAGAAGAATGCGGTTTATCTGTGGGTCTTCTCATTGGAAATGAATTTTCAGAACAAGCATTGGCGAGAGAAAGGCGAAATGTCATTCTACTTTCGAGAGGCGAAATCATCTCACTAATTACGGATTTTGGAGTTAGCAGAAATGAGTTCGATTAAATTATAATTTTTGCTTCTTTTTTATTTTCAGTTTATAGTAGATTACAAGAAAAAAAATTAAAACTTTAAAGGTTTGAATGCTCATATCATCCAAGCCGTGTTATTTCTATATCATCGAAAAGATCTTTTCTCCTTATAAAACCATAACCCATATTTCTTGGATTATAGAATAGATCTCGTATTAGATTACCATTCTCATCGAAAATATTAGATTCGATCCCTGAGAGAACTACGGTAACACGTATTGTACTTTTAAGCGATGAATCTAATATGATTCCATAGATGACTTCATCATTTTCTTCGATCTCATTTTCTGTAATTGTAAGATCCTTCTTAATTAGCGCTGAAACTCTGCCTATTATATTGTGGGTCTCATCTAATGTTAGATTAGGACCACCTGTTATATTTAATAATGCTCTCTTTGCTGTTGTAATGTCTAGATCAATCAGCTTATTGCTAAGTGCTCTTTCGATAGCAATCATAGCACGTTCTTTACTATTGCCATCTGCTTCGCCAATTCCGATAAAAGTCATACCTCCAGCAGTTAAAACCTGTCTAACATCCGAATAATCTACATTTATTAATCCCGGCTTCATAATAATATCTGTTATCCCTTGTACTGCCTTAACTAAAATATCATCTGCCATTTTAAACGCTTCTTGAAGCTTGGCATTTGGAGCTACATGTAGAAGTTTATCATTTGGGATTATTATCATAACAGTAGAGTATTCTACTAGTTTTTTCAGGGATCGTTCAGCATTTCGAATTCTCACACCCCCCTCCACCGAAAATGGAAGTGTACATACTGTTACTGTTAATATTCCCATTTCTTTAGCTAATTTCGCTATATATGGTGTTGCACCACTTCCTGTTCCTCCTCCTAACCCGCATGTTAGAAATAGAAGATCTGTACCAGCTAGAATTCTTTTAATATCCTCAGTACTTTCTTTTGCGGCTTCCTCCCCTCGGAGAGGATTATTACCTGCGCCGAGTCCTCCGCATGTTTTTCTTCCCAGAAGTAATTTCTTTTGAGCTTTAGAATGATATAGCTGTGTTGCATCCGTATTGGCTGCAATTGTTTCGACACCAAAAATGTTAACATTAAATAGATTTGTAACGGTATTGTTACCAGCGCCACCAACACCTAGAACTCTTATTATCGGCTTCTCTTTACTTAATAAATCATCATTTCCAATAAATATGGTTGGCTGATCCTTATCATCCATATTATTTTCCTCTCCATTTAGATTTGGGCTTAATCCGTTTAAGGTATTAATAAGATCATTCAAATCATCATTTTCCCTATACATAAGGGCACCTAAATTTGTGTTAAAACGCCCTTGAGAAATAGAATATTAAAAATGATATATTATGAGGGAAATATAGAATCGCTAACTTGGTAGAGAAATAGACTTTTTCGTATATTCCTCGATTTTGCCTAAAACTTCATTAAGTAGAGTATAGACGAATCCTATTTTCGTATTTTTCTTTCCATAGAGCAATAAGACAGCCTCTTCTTTTAGAGTTTGGATAATAACGATACCCGTGTCCCCTTCTATTACCACCTTAGATAGCTTTCCTAAGTTTAGACGATCTGGGGAAACTAATTCCTGGATCTTATCATGACTTTCCTTAAGTGTACCTGCAATAGCTTCTTCATCAGCGATTGGGCCGACATCAGATTCTAGGGCCTCTTCTCGCGGAACAAATTCTAATGATAAACCCTCCTTAATATCGATTATCATTGCACCGAGAAGCCCTTCCTCGCTGTCGATTAATAATTTAAGAATTCTTCTTAATTGTCGTCTTGCTTCAGCAATCTCATTAGAAGACATAATC
>JAGGXM010000181.1 GCA_021163045.1 Thermoproteota archaeon
AAATGGAACAAACTTTTATATTGCAGAAGGGCCGAGTCCAGCTATACGATACCTGGTTATAAATGTGAAGAGAGCCGGTGTAGATAACGTGAAGGTTAGACAAGCAATAGCTTGTGCCGTAAATAGAACAAGTATAACTGAAGATGTTTTCCTAGGACAAGCAGAAGAGTTATACAGCATGGTTCCTAAGGGAATGTGGAGTCATGAGGATGTTTTTCTAGATTACTGGGGTAATGCTAACGTTAGCGGAGCTGTTGCCCTTCTCCAGGAAGCGGGATACAATGAAACAAATAAACTAGAGCTTGATTTATGGTACACTCCAACGCACTATGGACCTACAGAGGAAGATGTCGCTTTGAAATTAGAAGAAGCACTAGAAGCAACAGGGCTTATTGATGTTACTGTAAGATCCGCCGAGTGGGCTGATTATAGGCAAAACTGGATAAATGGGGTTATGGATGTCTTTTTGCTTGGGTGGTATCCGGATTATCTAGATCCAGATGATTACTTGTTCCCATTCCTTAATTCAGCTGGAGCTGAATCTCTAGGGTCATTTTATAACGATAGTACTATGGATCAGCTCCTTGAAAATGCGAGAGTAACCTCAAATGTAACAGAAAGAACTGAGTGGTACCATGAAGTTCAACAGAAACTTGCAGCAGATGTTCCATATGTGCCTCTCTGGCAAGCAAAACAATACGCAGTGTATAAGAAGGGGCTATTAGGTGTTATTTTAGATGCAACTCAGATATTTAGATACTACACTATATACTGGTCTGCTGGAGAGACAGCATCTTCAATATTCATGGCACCAATTTCTGAACAGAAATTAGAGTAGACGGAAGCATCTTCCGTCTTTTTCTAATCTTTCCTTTATTTTTTCTTAGGGATATTTTATAGATAAGGAGGTAAGTGGCTTGGGATCGCTAAAAAAATATATTGTATTAAGAATACTCACAGCAATTCCGATGTTTTTTATTTTAATTACAGTGATATTCTTTTTCTTAAGAATTCTTCCTGGTGATCCTATTAGTGCTATGTATGGAGGTAAACTCCCCGCAGAGTATGAGGCATACTTAAGACATAAATTGGGGCTGGATCTTCCATATCACATACAATACATCAATTATTTGAGATCACTCTTCATGGGTGATTTAGGGACATCTATTTACACCAAAAGACCAATAAGCAGGGAAATTATGGAGAATTTGCCAGCAACCTTGGAACTAACCATTTATGGTTTAGCTATAGCTCTTTTTGTTGGGATCACGTTAGGATCGAGTGCAGCTCACAGGAGAGGATCAAAAATTGACAGATTAATTAGAGTTTACTCTGTATTGACATATGCATTATTTATCCCATGGTTTGGAACTCTGCTTCAATTTATCTTTGGCGTCTACCTACATATTTTACCAATAGGAAATAGATTAGATCCCACTGTAGATGCACCCATTCGAATTACAGGTTTGTATACAATTGATGCCTTGCTAACAGGCAACTTTTTAGCTTTCTTTAGTGCATTAAGGCATTTGATTTTACCATCATTAGTACTTGGAATTGTACTAAGTGGAATTTTCGTTAGGATGACGCGGGAAAACATGATTGTCATTTTAAGGAAGGATTTTATAAGCTTTGCTAAAGCAAGAGGAATAAGTAATGATAAAATCATATGGAAACATGCGCTAAAGAATACCCTTATCCCAATAATAACCATCTTTGGACTTCAATTTGCTTTACTTCTTGCTGGTGCAATATTGACAGAAACAACATTTTCTTGGCCTGGACTTGGGTCTTATCTGAAGCTTCGGATTGAGTATAGAGATTACCCGGCAATTCAGGGAGTCATTGTAGTATATGCCATATTAGTGATCATTGTAAGTTTGATAGTTGATATGATCTACGCTATGATAGACCCCAGGATAAGATATTAATGAGGTGATCCCAGTGAATTCAGGTAAGAAATTAAGCTTACATGGAATGCTCCAAGCTATCAGTAGAGTAAAAATAAGAAGACCAATCACGGAGGAAGAGTGGTTTATAACAATAGGTGGGAGTATCATCTTTTTGATATTTATGATGGCTCTATTAGCTCCGTTCATTTCTCCATATGACCCAACAATAAAAACTGGTGCCTCATATCAGCCACCATCATGGGAACATTTGATGGGAACAGATAAATTTGGACGCGATATGTTCAGCCGAATAATCTGGGGCGGAAGAATTCCTCTTGTTATTGGGCTAGTAGCTACGATCTTCTCATTTGCAATAGGGGTGCCTTTGGGCTTACTATCGGGATATTTTGGTGGAAATTTTGACAGGATATTATCACTGGTGATGGACAGTATTTATTCTTTTCCTGGTTTGGTTTTAGCGATAGCTCTTGCGGCCCTTTTAGGGTCTTCTGTTGTGAACATTACTGTTGCAATTGCCGTAATTTATGTACCAACATTCTTTAGGGTAGTACGAGGTCAAGTATTGTCTATAAAAGAAGAGCTGTATGTTACAGCAGCAATCTCTATTGGTGCAAAAAGAAGAACTATTATCGCACGGTATATCTTTCCAAATACCATTCCTAGTATTGCTATAGTTTTTTCGTTATCCATTGCAGATGCAATATTAACTGAAGCGGGACTTAGTTTTTTAGGATTGGGTCCCGTAGTTCCGCCAGTTCCTGATTGGGCTTACGATCTCCAAAAATGGTACGGTCTTGCAGTAAGCCAAGGTTATTGGTGGTTAGCTTTTTGGCCGGGATTCTTTATAATGCTGACGGTCCTAGGATATAGCCTGTTTGGTGAAGGCCTTAATGAGATATTAAATCCTATGCTAAGGGAGGTGTAAATGACGAATCAAGAACTACTCAGTATAAAAAATCTATCTGTTGTCTATAACACGACACGGGGAAGATTAATCGCTATTGATAATTTCTCATTAGGCTTAAGCGAAGGAGAAATAATTTCTGTTGTTGGTGAAAGCGGATCTGGGAAATCTACGTTGGGGTATGCTATACTTAGGATCCTTCCACCGAATGGTAAGATTGTTAATGGGGAAATTCACTTTAATGGAATCAATATAATACAGTTGAGTGAGAAAGAACTGAGAGAACTTAGAGGAAAGAAAATTTCTATGATTTTTCAAGATCCTATGACTTCTCTAGATCCGCTAATGAGAATCGGGGATCAAATAGTAGAAACGATTTTAGAGCATGAAAAAATGGATAAAGAAGAAGCTTGGAACATAGGTGCAAACCTCCTTGAATCTTTAAGGATCGATTCAGAGCGAATGTATGACTTTCCGCATCAGCTAAGTGGTGGTATGCGACAACGGATTGTGATAGCATTGGCTATAGTGCTTAATCCAAAAGTAGTCATAGCCGATGAACCAACTACAGGATTAGATGTAATTGTTCAATATCAAATATTAGATTTATTAAAAAGACTCAGAGATGAAAGAAAAATTTCGATTATTTTTATAACTCATGATCTTGGATTGGCATATGATATCTCAGATAGAATAGCAGTAATGTACGCAGGTAAACTTGTAGAGCTGGCAGAGAAAAATAAACTTTTCGATCGACCACTCCATCCATATACTCAAGGTTTGCTGAAATCCATTCCGGAGCTCTCGATAGACTCAAAAAATTTGGTATCTATTCCGGGTTACCCACCAGATATGGTAACTCCACCAAGGGGCTGTCGTTTTCATCCAAGATGTCCAATAGCTATGTCTCTTTGTAGACAAAAAGAGCCTAAGCTAATAGAGGTGGAAAAAAATCATTATGTTCGATGTTTTAGATCAGGAGAGGTGGCCTTTAAATGATGAATACTAAAATAGTTGAAGTAGAAAATCTAAGAAAGTTATTTCCAGTTCAAAAAAGCTTCCTAGATAGATTATTATCTAAAAAAATTGAGTATGTCCATGCTGTCGATGATATTAGCTTTAATATTAAAATTGGTGAAGTTTTTTGCTTGGTGGGCGAAAGCGGGTGTGGAAAGTCGACTACAGGTTATCTAATCGTCAGATTATTAGAACCAACGGATGGAAAAATTATTTTTAGGGGAATAGATATTACTCACATAAAAGGGGAAGAATTAAGAAAATTGAGAAAAGAATTTCAAATCATCTTTCAGGATCCTTATGCATCACTTAATCCTAGGATGAAAATTGGTGACATAATCAGACATCCACTAGATATTCATATGATAGGAACACGAGAAGAGAGAAGAGAAAAAGTTCTCAGTATGTTAAAAGATGTTGGTCTATATCCTCCAGAGCAATTTTATGACAAATACCCTCATCAACTAAGTGGTGGGCAGAGACAGCGAGTCGCTATTGCTAGGGTGTTAGTGCTTCAACCGAAGTTTCTAGTTGCGGATGAGCCGACATCGATGTTAGACGTATCCGTTCAAGCAAATATTGTCAATTTAATGATGGACCTTAAAAGAAGATTTAACTTGACTTACTTATACATAACGCATGATTTCGGTATTGCTAGTAAAATTTGCGATAGAATTGCGGTTATGTATCTTGGTAAAATTGTGGAAATTGGAAAAAGAGAAGAAGTATTAGGAGAACCAAGACATCCCTATACTATCGCGCTGTTGACATCAATACCCGGTAGAAAAATAGCTGGAAAAAAACTAAAAATTAGAGGCGAAGTACCTAATGCTATAAACATCCCTATCGGTTGCAGATTTTACGCAAGATGTCCCTATAAGAAAGATATATGTCAAGAACTGGAACCCAAGTTTACTAAACTATCAGAAACACACTACGTGGCATGTCATAATATAGAAATGATAAAGAAAGATTGGCCAACACTATTCTAAAGTAGAGAAACGTGTTTCTTTTCTCGGTATTTAAGAGAGTGCAATATAATGATGCCTTGGGATTGTAGCATTAAAAGCAGAAGAAAATCTTTGATTTACATGTATTTTTAATCTAGCTCGTGCGATCTAAGATTATAGCAAAGATCTCCTATGTTTTGCAACCTACGTTATCGTGTATTCATTATGTGCTGAAAAAATCCATTAAACTATCCTCTATGTATTTATGTAATTATTGGGATTTAAAAATTAAATAATAATCTAAGAGCCCGTTAATAAATAAGCGAAAGTTCAGATCATGATTAGAATTTCCCATGAAAAAATGTCTTAGAACGAAATTAAGATGTACAATGAGAATTCTAAATTAAGCATTACACATAACTACAACAAGTTTAAATTCAGTATATTATATAACTTAACATAATTTTTGTGATTAAAATTTTGTTAACATTATCAACTCTTATGTTATAAAAAGAATCCTGGAGATGAAATCAAATATCATGTTAGGTGCGATAAAATGGAATATGCTGTTATCGTTGAAAACTTAAGAAAAACTTTCGGAAAAGTGGTAGCTGTAGATGACTTATCGTTCTACGTAAAACCTGGAGAAATTTTCGGTTTAATAGGCCCTAATGGGGCAGGAAAAACGACTACACTAAGAATCTTGTCGACATTGCTGTTGCCTACTTCAGGAAAGGTTGAAATTTACGGGCATAATGTGGTAGAGGAACCCGAAACAATAAGAAGAATTATTAGCTATCTCCCAGAGGAAGGAGGAGCTTATGAACAGCTGACAGGAAGAGAATATCTTGAATTTATGGCTAACTTCATAGAGGATGATAAAGAAAAAATTAAAGAAATGGTAAACGAAGCTGCTGAGATTTCAGGTTTGGGTTCACGTCTTGCTGACAAAATAAAAACGTATAGCAAAGGTATGAAGAGGAGATTATTGGTTGCAAGAAGTCTGATGATAAAACCAAAATTAGCGATATTAGATGAGCCGACCAGCGGATTAGACGTTATACATGCAGTCCATGTTAGAAATGTTATTAAAAAATATGCTAAAGAACATGAGGTGACCATTATTCTCTCAAGCCACAATATGTTAGAAATAGAGCACATTTGTGACAGAGTTGTAATAATGAATCTCGGCAGAAAAGTAATAGAGGGTAATCCCCAAGAACTAAAGGAAAAATTTGCTGCGGAGAATCTAGAAGAATTATTCGTTATGGCGGTGAAGAAACATGCCTAAGGCTTTAATAAATATTGTTAAAAAGGAATTGAAAGAAATAGTAAGAGATCCTAGGTTATTTATTGGTATGATTTTGATACCAATTCTAATATTCCCAATAATGGGCTTAGGTCTTCGTGGAATCATGGAATCTGCTATGGAGCCACAGGAAGTCACGATTGCCGTATTGAATCTTGATGAAGGCAATATCGGTGAAGAATTATTTAAAAACGAAAACCTTGTTATGGTTTTGCATTCTCTAAATGTATCGGTTGTTTACTTAAATGATTTGAATATTACCACTCAAGATGAAGCGATAGATTATCTTATAAGTAATGAAACATTAGATGCGCTGTTTATAATTCCTCGTAATTTTACTGCCTCTATAAATAGTCAGGTTGTGGCGAAAATTGATGTATACTTAGTTCTTAGGGATCTTGATGGTGGAGGAACCAGCGATGTCTTGGTTCAGACAACCCTTGAAACCGTAAAGCAGCTCTTGATAAATTATATAGTCCTTAATATGGATCCCACGGCCGATCCGCAATTTATAACGAATCCCTTAGTAGGACAGCCAACAACGATATACAAAGGAAAAGAAATAAGAGGTATAACACCGAGTACTATTTCCGGTCTTTTATTCTCACAAGTTTTCATGTGGCCAATTTCAATGATTTTACTTCTGACGATGGCAATACAATTTGCAGCTACATCTGTTGCCTCTGAAAAAGAGCAGAAAACATTAGAAACATTATTGACTCTTCCAGTTAAAAGAACAACGATTTTATTCGGTAAATTAACAGGTTCTATAGTTATTTCCCTAGTTGGTGCCGTTGGATATATATTAGGCTTTAATTTCTATATGTCCTCTCTTCCAGCTACAGATATGACCCAAGAGTTCTCTCAGGAAATTCTTCAAGAACTTGGGTTAACGATCTCTCCTATAGGATATGTATTACTCGGTTTGATGGTATTTCTCTCGATATTGGCTGTTTTAGCCCTTACATTAGTGGTTGCTGCATTCGCGGAAGATGTTAGATCTGCACAATCTCTAGTCGGAATAATAACGTTACCTATGTTCATTTTCGGTTTTATAGCAGTTTTTATGACAATGTTTGGGGTCGGAAAGGAATTTCTTCTGCTAATGTTAGCAATTCCGTTCACAAGCCCAATGGTCGGTGTTATGCAAATTTTACAAGGGAATTATTTCCTTGTACTCACAAGTCTGGGAATTGTTGCTCTGGAAACGATTGGATTTATCTATCTTGCAGCATGGTTCTATTCTTCGGAGAAAATATTGACAGCAAAGCTGAGTTTCAAGCGTCGTAAGAAGCAGAAAGAATACAGAGAAGAAGGGCTTCTATAGATTATTTAATTTTTTTCCTTGCTTTTTATCCAAAAAAATAAATAAACTCTGTTTTCTTATATTGGTAAATCTATCTTAAAGACTCTATACTGATAGAGTTTAGACATTATTTTATTCCTGGGTGTCTGTATTGAGTATTTTTATTCGGGAAAT
>JAGGXM010000058.1 GCA_021163045.1 Thermoproteota archaeon
CAAATTGTAGGTAGTATTGGATATATTTATATATTTTGTAGTCTTAATCATAATACTATTAAGAAAAATGTCTGGGGTGCAATGGTTGTCAATTCTTCGGGTGAAGGATTTAGGAGTTGTAGTAGATAGTAAAAAAGTTCTTAATAACATCAACTTAGAAATAAAGAGCGGAGAGATTATCGCTATTATGGGCCCCAATGGCTCTGGAAAGAGTAGTCTAGCCTATACCATTATGGGTAATCCAAAATATAAGATCATTTCAGGTGAAATTTGGATTGATAACGAAAATATAACAGAAGCAGAACCTTATGAGCGTAGTCTTAAAGGGATACTCTTAGGTTTTCAAAATCCAGTAGAAATTTATGGTGTTCGGCTAAGCGCTCTGATAATTGCCGCGAAAAATAAAAGAGAAAATAGGGAATCGCTTACTAGAATTTATGATCCTACGATAATAGATGATATGCAAAAATATTCTGAGATATTAGGCCTAAAAAAAGAGCTCCTTCACAGGGATGTAAACGTCGGATTTAGTGGTGGCGAAAGAAAACGCAGTGAAATGCTTCAAATTTTGCTCTTGAATCCCAAGTTTGTAATTTTAGATGAACCTGATTCGGGCCTAGATGTAGAAGGTATAAAAACGCTATCCCTTTTTATAAAAGAGCTATCAGAAAAAGGTGTTGGTGTCCTTCTAATTACACATTACGCGAGAATACTTCAGTATCTTAAACCAAGTAAGGTATACATCTTGATTAATGGAAAAATTGTAGAAGAAGGAGGTCCACAATTAGCAGAAATCGTTGAGGCTAGAGGGTATAAAGTTTTTGGGGGAAACAATAATGAATAGCGATATTAAGGAGATCCTAAATGCTGAAAAACCTTGGGAAATCGAAGGTTGGTTGCCCCCACCAAAAGAGATTATAATCGAGGGCGAACTAAGTGAATCAATAGTTAGAGAAATTTCTAGACTAAAGGACGAACCTGAATGGATGCTTAGATTAAGATTAAGAGCCTTTGAGCTATTCAAGAAACTACCAACACCAAATTGGTTACGCGGCATAGATGAGCTAAATCTCAATGAGTTGAGCCCTTATATTAAACCAGCAGCTGAGAAAACAACAGAAATAGAAAAATTACCCAAGGAAATCTTAGATTATTATAAACGATTAGGAATAACAGAAGCACAAGCAAAAATACTTGCAGGTCTTGCAGGAATCGTGGACTCGGAGACAATATACCATAAAGCAAAGGAAATTCTTACTAAGAAAGGAGTTATATTTATGGGAATGTCCGAGGCTATTAAGCGATATCCTAATTTAGTTAAGAAGTACTTCTCAAAAGTTTATCCAATACCGGATCATAAATTTTCAGCGTTACATTATGCGCTTTGGAGCGGAGGATCTTTTGTTTATGTCCCGCCAGGAGTTAGAATTCCACAGCCATTAGAATCGTTTCTGTTAATAACTTCAGAACTTGAAAGTCAATATGAGCATACCATGCTAATCGCCGATAAGGGTAGCTACATCAATTTTATTGAAGGCTGTACAGCACCAATATTTCCAAAGTATAGCTTTCACGATGGAGCTGTTGAGGTCTATATTCATGAAGATGCACATGTTAAATTTACAACCATGCAGAACTGGAGTAGGCAGATAATTAATTTCAATAATAAGAGAGTAATCGTAGAAAAAAATGGATATCTCGAATGGCTAGAGGGAGCAATTGGTTCTAAAGTTAGCTATGTTTATCCAACAGCAATTCTTAGAGGTGAAAATGCAAAAGCATCGATGCTTATAGTAAGTATCTCAAATGGACCATATATTAAAGATTCAGGCTCAAAAATTTTCCACATGGCCCCAAATACGGCTAGTAGGGTAGTCTCAAAGAGTATTTCAGCTAATGGAGGTATTAGTATTTATCGGGGTTTAATCTACGTTAGTAAAAATGCGAAAAATGCAAAAAGCCATGTCCAATGTGATAGTTTACTTCTAGATGAAAAGTCTGTTGCCATAACGATCCCACATAATCAAGTTTATGAAGATACTGCTATCGTTACTCATGAAGCTACAGCAGGTAAACTTGGCGATGAACAATTATTCTATCTCATGTCTAGAGGTTTATCAGAAGGCGAATCAAAGAGTCTCCTTATTTTGGGGTTTGTAGATGATGTCATAAAGCAGTTACCATTCGAGATGGCGAATATACTGAATAAAGCAATTCAGTTAGAATTTGAGAAAGTTGGAGGAGTTGGTTAGATATGAGTGAATTCGCTACTAAATTAAAGTTTAAGGCTAAAGCGCTAATTGATAAACTTGAGTTTCAAAAAATCAAAGATTCGCCCACTATAAAATATTATACTGATTGGAAAGAGTTCCTAAAGTATCCCCCAGAAGAAAACAAGATCCAACAAGTAGATCTAGAAATTGCTGGATTAAACAACGCAGTGAAAGAAATCAAAGTACTAAATAGTGACGTTATCTATCCTAAAGGCTATCTAAATGGGATTATCGTTCAGGATATTTTTGAATATCTTAACGGTGCATCTAATAATAACGGAGCCTTACTAACAAGAATTAATGAATCTAGGATCACAGCTCTACACTTTTCAGCTCTGCAAAATGGAGTATACGTAAAAATCCCAAAGGGTATTAAAGTAAAAAATGGTTTAAGAATAATATTGGGTATAAATTTGGATGAGGAAAAATTGCTTTCTCAACATGTTATAATCGATGTTGGAGAATATTCGCTTGTTAACATTGAAATATTAAATATTTCTGGCATATCTAATAAGGCTGCAACTTCTAAAATGATCGAAATTATTGCTGGAAAAAAATCAGAGGTAAATATTTTTACATTCTCTAGTACTGGTGATAAGGCTCCAAGTTATTTTAGATATGACATAAATATACATTCCGGATCAACTGTCAACATAGCAGATCTAATTATTGGAAGTAAAATGCATCGGAATCAAGTAAACGCCCAATTATTTGGAAATACGAGCGAATTAAACATTCATAATGTATCTTATTCATATTGGAATAAGAAGCTAGATTACGTATTTGATGGAATTTGTAAGGGAATAGGAAATAAAATACGATTTGAGAGCATTGCAGCAGCAAAAGATAGGGGATATACTAGTATTCGAGCGATTGCTCGTGTTGATAAGGACAGTAAAGACGCGGAGATCGATATTTACGGCAGAATTTTTAAACTTAGTAAAGAATCATTAGCAGTTGCATCTCCAGAATTAGAAATAAATACTGGGAACGTTCAAATGGCTAGGCATGGGGTTTCTATCGCTAATATAACCGATGATGAGGAATTCTATCTAGCAACAAGAGGGCTAAACTCGGATGAGGCTAGGAACCTTATTATTTCAGAAATTTTGTCTAGGCCTAAAAGATATATCCCAGAATTTTTTATTTCAGATTTAGAATACATAACCAATAAATTGCTGTAATGGTATTATTCCTATAAATGCTCTCTTAGTCAAAGTTATTCGCTGAGATAAAGAATAATGAAATATATGGGCGATTTTAATGCGAACTAAATGGATTTTTCTTCTTATTTTTGTAGTGCTTCTATTATTCTCAAGTATTCCGAGCTCTAATAAACTTTCAATTGCCATTGCGGTCAAACCGGCATTAAAACTTTCTAGCAATGATGGTAATGGCCAATCGAGGCTATTCGCTAGGGTAATTGAATATGAAAACTACACAACCCTTTATGTCCCATTTCATTTTCAAGAGACAAGTATGTCTTGCGGCGAAGCAGCATTAAGAATGCTACTTCATTATTATGGCGTTGATATTCCTGAAAAATTGTTAGGCCAAGTAGCTAACCTTAGCTATACGGTCGGCACATACAATTTAGATCTAGTTAGAGCTGCACAGTTTAGCTATATAAGTACTGCAGTTCAAAATGAATCACTTAAAGGATATCCGCAGAGAAAAATAGGCTTCCCAGTATATCATACTTATGGATTAACAATTAATGATTTAAAAAATCTTATAGGCAGAGGATATCCCGTTTTGGTTCTAACAAAATACAGCCGAAGTGGATATGGCCATTTTAGGGTCGTTAAGGGATATAATGATATAAATAAAACTTTATTTGTTCATGATCCATGGTTTACTAGCTACGGATACCAATATTCTGGTCCGAACGAATTTTTTTCTTATAATGAATTTTACAATCTATGGGAATACTCTGCCTATTGGGGAATGGTAATTGCTGATTGGAATATAAATTATACAATAGAACAGATATCCACAACCGAAATAATTCTACATGTTAATATTAGCTATCCATTGCTCGAACCATTTAATCCTACTCAATATCCAGTAAAAGATGCAAGGATAAATATAACACTTCCGCAAGGTTTCTCTACTACAAATGCAACTAGTTATATTTTTGATGACGTCTTTGTTGGTGGTGAAAGTGTTGTCCTAAATTTTATTATATCTACACCATTGGAATTCTCAGAGAATGATACTATAAAAATAACGACTTACGGTTATATTGAGGGTTCCTCGACCTCTTATTCTTATTACAAAGATACTGTTGGGAGTATTAAAGAAATTAAGCTAATAAACTATATATCGCCAAAAGTTAAGACTTTTAATTATACCTTTGCCTCTGGGATATTAAATCTTTCATTTAGTTTTTGGAGCTCAGATTCGATTACAGGTACATTAATCTGGAATATAATGGATGCACATGATCAATATCACCAGAGAGCACTTTCTTTGCGTGGGGATACACTATTTTTTAATATTTCCTTTGAGCATGGTGGGCTATTCTTAGAACTTTTCGTTAAGCTAGTGGATACCTATGGTAATTCGCAAATATCTAGAGGTATACTCCTGTATTTATTCGACTCCCCACCAAATATCAAGCTACAACAAGATTTGTATATAATCAAAAAGAAACAGGCATCATTAAACATTTCTTGGATAGCACATGACGATTTTGGCATAACATATGCAGAGGTTTTCTTAAATAATTCCTCATTAGGTACAACTCAAGAAGAGAGTTATATGTTAAATCTATCTGAGGGTTATTGGATCGTAAAAATCGTCGTCTATGATAGTGTTGGAAATAAAAATAGTACTATTTGCCAGATATATTTAGATGCGACACCACCAGAGATCATATCCAATATCAAAAATGATAGTCTCTTATTTGAGTATGTTGATATTAATATTATATTTGAAGATCTTTTGGAAGTAAATGTTGTAGAAGCGTCTCTTGATGGAAAACAATTATCTACTTCTGATTCGAGAATATCTTTCTCAGGATTTATCGCACCTGGTGATCATACTCTTAAAATTATTGTTGAAGATTCCCTTGGTAATCTAACTAAGTATATAATTAACTTCCGAGTTCTCCCAGCGATATCGCTTGGTACTGTTATAATTACAATTGCTGGTATCTTGTTCTTTAAGAGAATGAGAAAATAACCAAGTACAGTATTTTTTTCGCTTACAATAATTTTGTAAGAATTTCTAGGATGGTATTAATAGCGATCTCCAACATTTTTTACCTTTTTCAGCGGTAGCTTTTGTCGGATCTCCGAGAACTCCTATTTTTGTAAATTCATCCCATGTATGGGGCATATATTCAAAAGTTCGTGGAGGTTTAGGATAAGAGGGAATAGCTTTATTCATATCTACAAGATCTGGTCTTATCGCTAACATAATTGATGTTTCGATTTCTTCTGCATGAAAGAATACCCGATGCCACTGTTTAGAGGTACAGAGTTTTCTCATTTTTCCTAAACCAGGAGTTCTGAAATACAGAATTTTTATGCCATATTTATCATACATGAATCTAGCAACTTTTTTGATAGCATTTGCATTCCCTATATGCCAGCTTATCAGGACAATTAACTTAACACCATGAGTATATAGACTCTCATAGATATCTATTAAGAAAGCTACCATATTTTCCTCTTTTATCTGTATTGAACCTACAAAATCTTTAAAAGAATTAATAGCCTTTCGAATGAAGAGCGGGATACATGGTTTATTTATCTGCGGAACTATCGGGGAAGGTCCTTTATTAGGTATTGATCAAAGGGAAGCTGTAGCAGAGAATGCAGTAGACTTTGTTAATGGAAGAGTTCCCATAATTATCCATACAGGTACTGAAAGGCTCGATAAAACATCAGAATTAACGTTACATGCTGAAGATATTGGTGCTGATGCCGTGGGAATAGTCGTACCTTACTACTATAATTATTCGCAAAAGGAACTCTTTGAATACTATAAAGAGATCGCTAGAAAAACAGAAATTCCAATCTTCATCTATAATATTCCATCTAGAACAGGAAATAACATAAATGTATCAACTATAAAAAGACTAAATACGGAGTTTAGCCAAATTATAGGCTTAAAGGATAGTAGTAAGGATATAATCTTCCTTTCCGAAGTCTTATCGAATCTTCCGAAAAGTTTTATTATCCTAATAGGATCTGATGCTCTTATTTTCCCAGGGCTTTTGCTAGGATGTAAAGGTGCAATATCCACAATTTCGAACGCATTTCCAGAATTATTAATAGAGCTATATAATAAAATCGAAGAAAGAGATCTCACTATGGCTAAAGAGATTCAGTTTAAAATACTGCAAGCTAGAAACATCTTAAGCATGCATTCATATATTGCCGTCTACAAGGCGATACTTAGATTAAAGGGTATACCAATACAGAATATTGTAATGGAACCATTGCATAAGATAAGTAGTGAAGAAGCAAATAGATTATTTGAAGCTCTAAAAAGGATAGGCTTGATTTAACAAATAATTTCGGGTTGAGTAGATCCAGCTAATTAGTCCAAAAAAATGAGATGATAGTATTTGATGAAAAAGGAAGATACCGAATGGAGATTTATTATATTAATTAATCACCGAATCTAAGGACAATCGAGATTCAAAATAAGGCTAGTTTTTCTGTCTTGAAATAGTAGATGAACTTAACCAAAGAATGGATTTACTATGATATTACAATTATTTAATATAGTAGGAATTAGCTTTATCCCCCGCACATGCGATAATTTTATAATTTAAATTATAATTATAATTTAAATTATGGTGAAATAATATGAGCATCTCCACAATAACGATTTCAACAAAAATAAAGAAGAGGTTAATGAAACTAAAGGGTAATAAAACATGGGATGAATTTTTTGAGGAAGTTATAGAGAAAATAGAGAATCAAAGTCTTGTTAAAGAAGCGAAGGAGTTTCAAGAAGAGTTTAAGTTAAGTGATAAGGACGCAGAAAAAATGTTAGCTCTTCTGTATAAAAGCAGGCAAGAGTGGAGGTTTAGATATCCATGAAAAAGGAAATTGTGGTTGATACATCATATTTGATAATGTTACTAAAAGAAAAGAAGCTAGATACTCTTGTTAGGAAATATGCTCCTTATATGCTTGATCTAACATTATATGAGTATTTAAGAGGAATATATTACTTAGGACGAAATGCTAAGAAAGCAAAAGAATACTTAGAGAAAATATTTAATATAATTCATCTTAATAATGAAATTATCCTAAAAGCATGTGAAATATGGAATAATCTTGCAAAGAAAGGATCATTAATATCAGAACTGGATATTATTATTGGTGCCGCTTGTATAGTCAATGAAATTCCCTTGGTGACGTTAGATAGAGATTTTAAACGACTAAAGGAATATGGTCTAGAAATAGAGACTCCTGTTATCTAAAGCTGTAATTCGTTAATCTGAAAAACGGATGCACTCCATTCATTAAGCTAAATTTCATAATTTTGTGTTTTATCTCATTTATAAGAATGATTTTTTTCACTATAGAAAATGCGTATCTTAAGTCTTCCAGTTATTTATATCTGATTACAAAATTACAATGTATCGAAATAATAAATTCAAACTCATATTCTTGATATCCGTAAGTTTTTAATTTCTGTGCGGCTTATAACTAATTTAAAGGGAAAATCGGATGGGTAATAATGTCAAAGATACCTTTTCCTTTCGCAGCTTTTGTTGATCAAGATGAGCTGAAACTAGCATTACTATTAGTTTCAATAAATCCCAAAATAGGTGGTCTTTTAATACGCGGTGAAAAAGGAACCGGAAAGAGCATTTTAGTTCGTGCATTAGCTGATTTATTACCACCAATTGACGTTGTTGCTGATTGTCCATTTAATTGTGATCCTCATGATCCAACTAATATGTGTGATTCTTGTAGAAGTCGTTATGGTAAAGGAGAAAAACTTCCAGTAAAGAAAATAAAAATGCAGGTTGTAAATTTACCAATTGGAGCTACAGAGGATATGGTTGTTGGCTCTCTTGATATTGAGAAAGCATTAAGAGAAGGAATACGAGCACTTCAGCCAGGCATATTAGCCCGTGCTAATAGAAATATACTCTATGTCGATGAGGTTAATCTCTTACCAGATAATATTGTAGATATAATCCTAGATTCGGCCGCATTAGGATGGAACTATGTTGAGAGAGAGGGGATAAGTGTAGCACATCCTTCCAGATTTATTCTTATTGGAACCATGAATCCGGAAGAGGGCGAACTAAGGCCTCAACTTTTAGATAGATTCTCAATGAGTATAACTATAGAGGGAGTTAAAGATTCAAACCTAAGAGCAGAAATAATAAAGAGAAATATCGAATTTTTGGAAAATCCGATCGAATTCATTAAGAAATATGAAAAAGACCAGGAGGAATTAAGAAATAAGATTATAGAGGCTAGAAAAAGGTTAACAAATGTTGAGATATCAGACGGAATACTCCTCCTAGTTGCCAAATTATGTCTCTTTTTACAGGTAGATGGGCATAGACCAGATATTATCATAACAATGGTTGCGAAAACAATAGCAGCCCTTTTTGGTAGAAACTATGTTGAACCAGAAGATGTTAAAGTTGCAGCAAAATTAGTATTGGGTCATAGAACGAGGCGAGGGGGATTTTTAGAACCAGCGACTCCTCAGGAAATAGAAGTGGCTTTTGATCGAGTCTTAAAGGGAATTAAGTTAAAGTCCGAAAAGAGAGATAAGTCGGCAAAAAGAGACATTAAAGCGCTATTATCTGGGCGTGGAACGGGCATACCCTCTAGTGGGAACATTGAAAGTCTAGAATTGAAGGGAAGAGATACCAGAATACCGATTTCTGGATTTGGCAAACCTGATTTAAGGGAAGAAATTGAGGGCAGAATTCCTAAAGAAACGGATATTCCTATACCACAACGGGATAGGGAGAAATCGAAAAAGAAGAGTAGACTCGGTTTAGGCAAACTGAAGGACTTTTTTCGCGAAATATTCTCTACGAATCGGATTCAAGAGCAAAGACAAAGATTCTGATTGGGATGTAGAAAAAACGATCATAGGTAGGCCCAAAACAGGTTTGATCAAGCCAGTTAA
>JAGGXM010000167.1 GCA_021163045.1 Thermoproteota archaeon
AGAATTAAAGCTAAAGTCAAGTAATGGCCATTATTCGTTTTTAGGAAATCAGCGCCCGGTATCCTCAGAGAATCTTTTATACTTTGAATTATAGGCTTGCTTTCACATTTGATTTGCTTTTTTTCAATGAAGCTAACAGAAATAAACATTATGAGCGTGGCTATGGATGCTAGTATGAACAAATAATAGAATTCAAAATAAAGTAAAATTAATGATATCACCTGTGATGAAATAAAAAATCCGATTGAATTAGACGTATTGTAGATCGATGTCTTCTTTCCTAGCTCTTCCGAAGGTGTAACATCGGTTATAACAGCGAGTGCTAGTGGCCCAAATGCTGATGAGAATACAGCTGTTGTTATTCTTAATAGTAGTATCTCCCAGTAATTTGTTGTTAATATGTACAAGACAGTTAGAGGTATTAGAATACCCGTAGAGTACTGCAAAAATTTTTTTCTTTCACCACAAGCATCAGATATGGATCCCCATATTGGTGATGTGAATAGTATAACAGTCCAAAATGCCGTTGAAAACATTGCTATATAAAAGTCTGGTACCTGTTCTGAAAACATTATCTGAAGCGCAATAACAACAGTATTTGCCCAAACGGCATTGAAAAGCGTTGCAATCGATACTAGAGCTATTGTTCTGTCCAAGTTCATCACACTTATAGGGGAGTAATATTAGGTTTAGCTTGTAGTTTTAAATTTTTTTCTCAATATGACGATTACAAATTGATCTCTTAGGATCAAAGAAACTTCTTCCAGCATTGGAATTTTACATCTATTGCGACATTATACTTAAAATCCTGTATAATAAGTAAAAAATAAAGTTTTAATCTCGGATTTTACGGACAGGGATACCTACCCATACACCGCCATCTAGCACCTTATTTTTTGGAACCAAACTTAATGCTCCAACAGTTGTATTATCCTTTAGGATAACCCCTGGGAATATAATAGCTCGTTCTCCAACCAAACAGTTGTTTCCAATGACAACCTTCCCAAGGATCAATTTCCCATTCTCATAGAGATGATTATTAATGGTTGCATGCCCGCCTATATAAGAATTCTCTCCCATAATGAATAGATATGGCTCTGTCACCTCACCAATTATCCAAGAATTTTTGCCAATTTTTCCACCAAATACTTTGACTACATATGTTATCATAGCAAACGATAGCACTTTAGAGATATTATAGCTAAGTTGATAAAGTATTCCGCCAAGAAGCCATTTTACGAAATTATCCTCTCTGAAACTCGGCTCATAAATGCCTTCCTTTGGCCTTAGCCTAAAAATTCTGAAAAGAATGGGCGGTACTGTTAAGAATCCAAGAAAGAACATAAACATAGCGCCGAAAATAAAGAAAGCTAAATCTAGGAAACCTATGAGCTTAAAAGGATCAAACTTTATCCTACAGTATGTAATGAAAAGAGCTAAAGGAAACAACGAAAGATACGATGTTAAGATTAGGACTACGACTAGTAATATACCATTTTTTATGGATTTAAGGCTGACCATCTCAATCACAAAATCCGATCTTATGATGATAAAGATAAGAGACTATTACTAGGAAGACCCTACGCATCTATTACGATTATTCAATAAAAAACTATTAATAACAATTCCCTATTGATAAATTTAAAAAGCTATAAAATCATAAATTTTTTCACCTTTTTAAAAAATATTTTTATTAAAAAAAAATTTATTTGGGTCCTAAAAAATGGCAAAATTTTTGGATCGACGCTTCGGTATTGGACATTTTTTCATGTATACAAAGAGAAAGACAAAAGTTGTTGCCGAGAAGGTTAGCGGTGAAGTAGAAGTAATCGAAATTGAGAAAGATAGTATAATTCCTCTCGTCCGATCTGAAAACGATGAAAATGCCATCTATAAAATATATATCTCAAGTAAAAAACTTAAGGGTGCACTAGAGGCCATTCTTAAAGACTCCCAAAGATTCTCTTTTATTATCAAAACCAAAACATACCCTAAATTAGAACTCGGTTCGCTTTCAACAGATAGAAAAATCTACATTCTCGGTGAGACTGTTCGCGTAATTGCAATCGTTCCAGGACGTGGAGGCACAAACATTAGCTTTGAACTTTACAAAGAAGATCAAATAATCTGGAGAACATCAAAAAAACTCTCAGAATACGGAACTCAATTTATAGAATTTGAGGAATTAGATGAAGGAGAATATGAAATCACTGCTACTGTAGAAGGAATGACCAACATATTTTCAGCAAAATTTACAATATCAAAATTCAGAGTATCACCTCTAAGAACTTTGCTCCTTAACTATGAAATTAAAGATAGTAATATTCAAGCCAAGATTTCTATAAGTAAGCTCGAGCGGAAATATTCCGGTTCAATAACAGTGGGACTCTTTTGTGGATACTGTGACGAAATAGTATGGTCTAAGGAGTTCCAAGTAGAGGAAGGTATTATCGATGTAGAGGTGCCGATTAGGGGCCATACTGGACCTTTTGAGTTAAGGATTAATACACCCGAAGGACTGACGGCTGCAGTTTCATTAAAAGGTACTCGAATAGAAGAAAGGAAGGAGTATTTAGTTGGAGATATGTCCAAAAAAGTTTTTGTGAGTCTAGCTCCCAGAAAAAATTCTAAGCACGTTAGAGGTTTATATTACAGAGTGATACAAGACTCAGGAATTCTAGAATTGGAGGCTATCGTTTCAAATTCCGCTAAAATGAGGATACTAAGGGATATTAAAAAAATGGTAATAGATGTATATGATCCCATCAATGAAACTACGGAATTATATATCTTTGAGAATAAAAAAGCCGGAGATCTCATCGAAGTCCCATTTAATTCTCCAATGATTTCGCTTCTTGCAGGAATTCTTCTAAGGGGGGATGAAAAAGATACACTTCGGGAGCATTTTAGTGTCATTTTTAAAGAGGATGAACTCAGGGATATAAAGATAATCTGTAATGATGTAGTACGAAAACCAGAACTAAATATTAAGATACTACCAACTATAGAAAAAGAGGGCACTGTTGAATTATTTATTATAGCTTTAGATGATAGAATACTAAGAGATGACGAGGAATCGAACATTGGGAAGGGCTACCTTGACTTTATGCAAGAGTACTCGCAACTTAAAATGCTTCCACTAACGAGAGGATATAATCGTGGAGTGATCTCGTTTGGACTGATAGCCTCACCTGCTAGGGCAATAGATATATTACACAAGCTTGGTAAAGTTCGTTCGGCATCTGAAATTAATAAGACTACCGAACCGGAGATTTTATATGAGGAAACTGAAGAGGAGCTTTCTGAAGAATTTGAAGAAGCCGCTATTTCAACAAAGGCTAAAACCTTCGCAGTATTAACGAAAAAATTACCAGTTTTATATTTCAAGCGAATAGAAGTGGAAGGAAATAAAGAAGTAAACCTAAGTATTTACTTAGGTGACGAACTTAGAACTGTAAGAATAGAAGTTATAGGAATCTTTGGCTTTTCTGTGAGAAGATTCGTGAAAAAGGTAACTATTAAGAGAGATTACTATCTTGATATATTGTCGCCAATATATATGGATGAGACAGATAGATGCAAAATTCCAATAGAATATATTGTAGCAAAGGATGCCACAATAGAAATTGAGACTTTTGAAGGCATTCAAACATTCAATATAAGAGCTGGTAGTGGTAGAGTTTATGTAAAGGTAAAGGGTCCGACAGAAATTCTAGCGCATATAAAAATTGACGAGAAAATCTTATTTGAAAAGAAAGCTATAATAAAGAAAGTCGGCGAGGAAGAGATTACTGTATCAGAGATCCGTATATTAGATCCGGAGCAGAAGATCAATGGCGATAGACTGGTTGTTTATCCATCTATAGATTATCTGATAAAAGACATAGCAATGTCCCTTGTTAGGTACCCTTATGGTTGTGCAGAACAAACATCAGCTAAACTTAAGGGTTTGCTCCTAATTTTTCAAGCTTTCAATGGAAATAACGATGCTTTTCTAAATAAGGTAAAGATGCTGATAAGTGCGGGATCCGAGCGGATGAAGTTATTTTTCAAGGGAGGTCTATTTTCGCTATGGGAGGACTCCGAGCCAGATGTTAATGTCACGATAAAGGTTCTCAAAAATTTACGGCCAGTTCTTAATGTCGATGATCCATTAGTAGAGAATCTTAAATCTATGATAAGCAAGAGTATAAACGAACTAAAGAAAAGAGAAGTTCGGGATTCTGAGTTAGCGGAATTTGATCCTGCGTTTATATCTGAGATAAAGACAGCAGAAGATGCTGCGCATGTTCTCCTAGCATTAAGAAATAGCAAAGAAGACTCCAGAATAAGAGATGCCTTAGACTTTATTATGAGTAATAAGATTGATGAACATAATTATATCCGATGGCCAGCAGTTAAGTCTTGGTCTGGGGATTTAGAAACAACATCCATTGTCCTACGAGCTCTAATCAGCTATGAGGGATACTCTGATCGTGTTAAGAAGGGACTGAAGTACGTATTTTCCAAGATTGTTGGGGGAATGTTATACTCTACTGCAGATACCTCTGCCTTGCTGGATATGATTGCAGAACTTAAGGATATAATAGATCCAGAGTTTATAGTTAAGATAGATGGTAAGGATAAGAAACTTGAAGATATTGCAATAGTAAAGGAGATTACAGCAAAAACCCATGCGATTGTAAGAATCGATAGGAAAGTAAAAATAAATGAGTTAAGAGATGTTGCCGGTAATATTGAAGTTAATATCGATATAGATAAAAGAGAACTAAAGATCGGCGATGTAACTAAAATAAGGATAAACATTGAAGGCGATACTATTATACCCATCTCCAAGATATATTTACCACCGGGCTTGGTTGCCATGATTGGTGGTGCCAATGTTCAGACCGTTACACGTGTGCGATCACCAATAACTCTTGATGTTATCGCTACAAGAGAATCAGAAGGAGTACTTAGAGTACTAGCAAAGGACATGTATGCTTCTCGGAAAACTGGTATCTCAAAGCCTATAAAAATTAGGATTTCTAAATAAAATAGATTTTTACGAATTTTTTCTTTATTTTTTGGGTTATAAAAACATATATCTTCTTTTTTCCCAATCAGTTACCTTTAATTCATATGGGTCTTCTACATGTTCTTTATAATCATTCCAGTCTTTCAGTAATTTTTCTGCAAAGATTTCCATAGTTTTGGCCCCCAATACTTTTGAAATTAACGGATCCTTTCGCATCTCTTGAATTGCATCATACAAGTTTCCTGGTAGCATTTCTATTCCTAATTTATTTCTCTCCTCAGCATTCATCTTATAGGTGTTCATATTTATGGGTTTTGGTGGTTCTAAATTATGTTTTATGCCCTCTAATCCTGCAGCAATAACTACTGCAAATGCAAGGTACGGATTTGCCATCGGATCTGGTGTTCTATACTCAATCGTGGCTGAAGATCTAGATTTAAAGGCAGGAATTCGAATCATTGCAGTTCTATTAAACTCGCCCCAGCAGATGTAAACTGGTGCCTCGTAGCCTGGTTTTAATCTTTTGTAGCTATTAACCGTTGGAGCTACTATTGCAGTTATTCCTTTTGCATGATTTAGAATCCCAGCTATGAAATTTTTAGCCAAATCTGTTAAGGTTAAATTTTTATCAACTGTGAGATTCTCACCGGTTTCTTTATCTAAAATGGACAAGTGTAGATGCATACCATTACCTGCAATATTAATCTCCGGTTTTGGCATAAATGAAACAATAAAACCCATTTTGGCACCTAACACTTTTGCTGCATGTTTAAATTTCTGTAAATTATCAGCCTGCTTTAAGGCCTCCACATCCTTCTTTAACTCAATTTCATTCTGACCAGGTCCTACTTCATGGTGATGAACATCCAGTTCAATATCTAACTCTAGAAGTATTTCAGATAATGCTCTCCTAAACTCCATTCCTTTGTCATATGGATCTACATCCGCGTATGTGCTTTTGTCTATAAACATTCCATCTTTATCAAATAAATAGAATTCTGGTTCTGGACCAACGTTGAATTTAAAGCCCAATTTTTCGCCTTCTTCTAAAACTTTTTTTAGAATTCCTCGAGGATCAGATTCATATGGTTTTCCCTCGAGAGTTAGGATGTTTCCAAAGACTCTGACGATGTTTTTGTTCCAAGGAAGTATGTGAAGCGTATCTACATCAGGCATTATAAGGATATCACTTCTTTCTACTTTGGAGAAACCTAAGCTACTTCCATCAGCTCTTACACCGTTTCTCAGAATCTTATTAAGGTGTTTTATGGGATATTCAAAGCCTTTTAATTGCCCCATCAAATCGGTAATTTGGAGTGCAATAAATTTAACGCCACTTTTTTGTAAAGTAATAGCAAGTTCTTCAGATTTCAAATTTTACCACCTAATTCGTTATGAATACATTTGAGTGGTAAAGAAACACCCTTAAACTATACATAAACATTTAGTAAATACGTTCAAATAAACCAAGGAGCCTAGTTTATCAACTTAATGCATTTTTCTACTTACTTTTTTAAAATATCAGAATTAACAGTCGGTGTCATCAATAGACTCTCTATTCTAGAAATCATGTTCA
>JAGGXM010000093.1 GCA_021163045.1 Thermoproteota archaeon
GTGAAGTATATATTAGGTGGTCGATTTATACTTCCAAGGCCTGCCACAAGAATACCGTTAAATGATATGTATATACCAGGATCTGCATCAGCGTATCTCATTAAGAATTATGGCCTTGAAAACTATGCAGTACTGAGTACGGTATATTTAAGTGCAGCAGCATATGTTGGATATTATTGGAGAGATATCTTAGATAACAAAAAGTCAACTTTAAGGGTAGTTCCTGATATAATTAATTATTCGGGTAGAGAACCCTATGTTCCCGGAGATCCCTTCTATGAGTTAACTACCGAGTTTCCAGAGGTTATAGATTTTGGTAGGAAACTTGCAGCTCGTGTACTTAGTCAGATCATGCATTACAGGCTTGACATTTCCATTATTAAAGATTTTGGTGATAAATTTGAAATCTATATTAGATCTGGTTCTTTATACCCCCATGGATTTGTCTTTCAAGCAAGAAAACTAAACGAACTGCAAGAAGAATCAACAGAGCTTTTCTGGAAAATGGTTAAGCTAGCCAGAAAGAAGAATGTACTATTAGTAGGTCTAACATATCGTATGCATGATAATATATTCACTCGTGCGATCAAAGATTTCTTTAGCTTAGATATTGCGGAGGTTTCAGACGACAATCTTCTAAGTTTAATTCTCGAGGATGGTGAAACAACAGCACTAATAGAGAGAGGCCGAGAAAAAGGCCGACCAGAAGTTCCCAACTGGTATGAATTTTACATGAAGATCCGGCAAGAGGTTCTGAAACTCGAATTTCTTGCTAGAGATAACCCCTGGGATGACATGGAATTAATTCGTGATCTTGTCTATTCGGCATATTCTACTAGACCTGCAAAGAATCTATATCCTGGTCCGGGCTCTCTAATTGTTGCACAAATTGAAGCAGCACGGAATACAGAAGAAATTGAACGAATAACAAGTGGTATTGTACGGACTGCATTTATTGACTATTATAATAAGTTACGGAAAGAAAGAGAAGAGAGGTTAAAGAGGGATGCACTTGAAGGGTAATGAATTAGGTATTGTAGTTTCACATCGGAAGCCGCCTACACATTTATCATTTATCTTTCAGCTAAATGATGATATTGACGTTAAAGTTGGTGAATTTGTAGAGGTCCCCATAGGGAAATATGTTCTTGTAGGCAGGATTGTTTTAATAACCGCATATAATGAATATCTCGAGAATCCAGAATTTATAAGAGATCACATGCAACGTGGATTGTCCATAAGTGCTAGATTTCCTATAGATATTGGCAGATGGCGCGCAGCCAAGGTTGAGATTATTGCGATGTTCTCAGGAGATAGAATTCATCCACCCAACATTCCACCTGAGCCAGGGGAGATTGTATATAGAGCAGGAACAGAGGTTCTTCGTAAATTATTAGGTATAAGAGAGGATGGTCTTTTTCTGGGAACAATGTATGGTAATTCCAACTTAAAGGTTAAAATAAATCCAGAAAGCCTTGTTCGGCTTCATTTTGCCGTATTTGGAACAACGGGATCCGGGAAATCATATACTGTGGGTGTACTTGTTGAAGAGTTGCTAGAAAAGAATTTCCCTGTAGTCATAATAGATCCGCATGGTGAGTATTTTACTTTCAGAGAAAAGAATGATGATATGAGCGCTGTAGCTAAATTAAGTCTCTTAGGTTTGACGACTAGAGGTTATCCGACTCAGATTTTCTATCCTTCTTATGGTGGTAGTGGAAATCTCTCGTTAAACTTTAGTCAGCTAAACACGGATGCTATTGCAGAGATGGCGAATTTAACTCCGGTAATGCGAGATCTTCTTTATTTAGCAATGCGTAATCTTAGAGATTCTGGTATCAAAAAAATAACGCCGGATCTTCTGCTTTCCACAGTAAATGAAATTGCCTCAAAATGGGGCTTCTATAAGAAGACAACGCTAACTTTGTCGAGAAATATTTCTTTATTAAAGGAGTTGGGGATATTTGGAACTGGTTTTAACCCGAAAGATATTGTTAAACCAGGACAATTAACCATTATAGATCTAAGTGGCGATATAGAAGAACACATTAGAAGAATATTTGTCGGAGCGATTCTGCAGGAACTTTTTAATGCGAGAAAGAAGAATCTAATTCCTTCGCTTTTAGTTATAGTTGAAGAAAGTCATCGCTTTGCACCACAGGAGGAGGATACATATAGCAAGACCGTCATGAGAAAAATTGCAAGAGAGGGAAGGAAATTCGGAATAGGTTTGGGTGTCGTAAGTCAGAGAATTGTAGGACTTGACAAGGATGTTATAAGTCAATGTGGTACTAAATTTATCCTAAGAATCGATACGAAAACGGATCTGGATTATTTAAGGCCTTATCTTGAAATATCTTCGGAAGAAGATGCTAGAAGAATTCCGTATTTGCCAACTGGTGTAGCTATGATAACAGGTCGGGCTACGAGATATCCTATATTAATAAATGTAAGACCGCGAAAATCAAAGCATGGTGGATCCTTTATATAGGCTAACAAATCTTAGGCTCTTGAATTTATCAAATCTTATATGTAGTTTTTTGCCACGTATAATCTGCCTCATAGCTTAGCTATATATCTTTGAGCCAACAAAGGAATGTTTTCGGTGAACTTATATCCGAAAAAATATGTATAATTAAATAATAACCAAAAATTCATTTTTAACGTGTGTTTAAAATGAACAAATGGAAAGTTTATCTTAAAGTTAACAATGAAAAAGACAAAAGTTTAATAGTAGGAACGGTAATCCCTAAGGAAATAAAAGTAAATATCTATGATCCAAGAAGTAAAAAATTCAAGCAAAAATTGATAAAATTCGAGGAGGATGACATGCTTAAGAAGCTTTTTGCTGATTCTATCGAGGTTGTGATTGAAAAAAACGGATGATGAAGATAAAACTTAGAAATACCTGCTTGGCATGTTTTTAACTTCAAAATAGGTCTTTTTTAGTGCTTATCATCAGAAAGAAAGCCCATAAATCTTGATGGATCTAAGCTTCGCTAAAGCCCTTAAGGCCAACACAATATACGTTATAACAATCTTTAGTTTAAATTTAGTATGTAATAAGAGTTCCTAAAGACCTTAAGAAGGAAATGAAAAAACTTAATATAAACTGGGGGGTGGGTACTTGAGAAAGAAAATTAGAAGAGAGAAACTAAAGAAAATTTGGACAGAAATAGAAGCGCTTAAAAGAAGGATGCCCCCATCACCTCAAAAAGATTTCTCGGTGAAGTCCATCCAAGAGGATCGAAAGAGATGATATACCTACAGTCGAGACATCCGAAATAGCATTAACAATAGCTAAGAAATACAATGTTACCTCTTATGATGCGTATATATTTCAATGCTAGAATAGAAAAGAGATACTAGTTACTACAGATAAAAAACTTAAGAAGATGTATTAATAATCATTAATAGCACATAATCATTATTTCTAAAGAAGATTCAAGTAACAGGCAAGATAATTAAGAAAAATGACAGCAAATATTAATTACTTTGAGAGCCGTCCCTTAATCTAAATAATAATGAGAACTTGTGAACTATTAATTCAGCATCCTTCAATATTCTTTCAGCTTCATGTTTTACTGGAATGTAGTCTAAGTGATCGACATTTTTCCTATTATTATAGATTCCCCTAACAGTAATCATTAATTTACGATACTGCTTGAGAGTATCTCTTGATTTTACTCGTCTAAGGAGCGCCTTATCTGTAATACTAAAGAGAGACCCAATTTTCAAGGGAAAGGATCCAAACTCTTTAATTGCAATAGTCTTTAATATGTGTTCTATAGCAAAATAAGAAGCACTAATAGCTTTTAGGTAGCAACCATTTTCAATATCAATTTTAGCCTCATGGAGAAACCGATCGGTTTTTTTCAGATATTTCCTCCACATTTTCGACACCAATTATTTCAGGCAGTATCTTCCCATGAGCATCAAAAGCGTCCTCGATCTCCTCAATAACTTCCATAACCTTTCTTGTATCATCGAAATTTTTCCCCTTAATAACAATCCGAACATTAGAGCCATCAAATGCATCAATGGTATTCACCGCTATAAGTCTGTCCCCAAATACATTACGTAATTTTTTCCTTATTTCAGAAATTATATTTGCTGGTAGACGATATACATCATTTTTATCTAGGATTATCTTGAAATTACTCTCGCTGATTATTTCAGGCAGTATCTTCCCATGAGCATCAAAAGCGTCCTCGATCTCCTCAATAACTTCCATAACCTTTCTTGTATCATCGAAATTTTTCCCTTTAATAACAATCCGAACATTAGAGCCGTCAAATGCATCAATGGTATTCACCGCTATAAGTCTGTCCCCAAATACATTATACAAACGCTTTGCAATCTCAATAATAAGTGTGTTATTCAATCCAACATCTTTCTTTTCGAATACTATTGAGACCATATGCATCCCTCTGGTACTATTTAATCTTTTATAGATGAGGACAATATATTTAAAAAATATTATTTGACAAACCATCTTTGGCAAATTGGATAAAGGATTTATAAAAAAACATATAACAAAAATTTTAATGGATATCCTCATATAAAATTTAGCAAAGGGTATTATATGGACCCTGAGAGTGCCCTAGAGGAGCTAACCAGATATATGAATGAAATGCGTGATTTTTGCAAGAAAAAGAAACTTAACGAAGATATATTCATCAAATATAGTTTTATGTTACATTACTTACCAGAAGGTATTTATGAAAAAGAGACTATTGAAGAATTAGATCATTATCCCGAATTTTGGGACTATCTCATACTTGATTATAAATTTGATAATATCAATGTCAGAAAAATGTTCATTAACGAGCGAAAAGATTTACCAAAAGAGATCAGAGATACTATAATAAATATGAAGAGCATAAGAGACCTCTTCATTGTAGAGGAGATTAATGTTAAAGAAAATGAGATTATCTTGAGAAGACCTTATAGTAATGAAAAATACCACGTTTGGACTAAGGCTCTACTTGATATGCTAGAAGTAAAAGATGCTATTTTTGTCAGATTGATTTTCTGGAGGGAGTATATATTTGCTTGGGGATCTTGTGAGATTTATCCTCGTGAAATAGGTAAAATTATTTTAGCTCACGAAAAATTTCTTGAAGAACTTGAGAAGGATATAAATGCCTTTCTTACGATCGAAGAACGACGCTTATCAAAGAGAACTGCTAGACAAAGAAGCCTTTGTCTTTGGACCTTCTATAATTTTATCTATGAAAATCCTGAGATAAACAACTATAGAAGGTTCAGGAAGACTCTTGTTAAAAGATTTTTAAGATTTTTAAGGGACCAGCTTCGGATCGGTAGAAGCACTACTAAAAGCTGTATAACTTCTATCAGAAAATTTTTTCAGTATTTAATTGAGCAGGGGAAGTTAACCAATAAC
>JAGGXM010000122.1 GCA_021163045.1 Thermoproteota archaeon
AACTGCTTATTTGACAAATACAACATTTGGAAAACATGTTTGGGCTTCAAAGGTATATCTCCAAGCGGGTACCGGATATATCCTAGAGATGGACGTCCCCGAAAATGCGGACTTTGATGTATTCGTTTGGGATAAAGATCCAAATACTTGGGGTGAACCTCTACTCATCGGACGGAGCATAAAGGCAGGAAATGCTGATGAGGGGGTTGCTTTTTCAGTCGATGAAGATGGATATTATTATATTACAGTAAAAGCTGTGGAAGGATCGGGTAATTTTAGTTTAACAATATATGTCGATACCCAAGTTCCAGTACTTAGTGTAATTTCACCAGTAAATGATACAACATATCCGCCATACCCAAATCTTGTTCTTAATGTATCGATTGAGGATGAACTTCCTGAAGAAGTCTTGGTGGAAGTCTATGATAACGATGAATTAATTATGGCCGAGAAAGGTTTGTATCATATATTACCAGTACTCTCTCCAGGAGAACATACACTTAAAGTTATGGCTGTTGATGCTGCAAATCATACGGATACGGCAATTGTAATATTTACAGTGTTGCCCGAAGAAGTGCTTACGTTTAAGGTGAATCCTAGTAGTGGAAGCGTTGTTGAGAAAAAATTGATAACAATCTCTGTAGATGTAGAAGTGCGGTACTCCTATGTAAGTAATGTTAAATTAGAGTATGATGAATCGATTAGCGAATTTACGAAAGTCTACGAAGAGAATAACGAAAGTATATGGGAACTTGATTTCAACGTTGCTCATGGTCTTAAAGGAAAAATTATCGTCTCAACACCTGTTCAGGATTTTGAATATAATTATTCTTTAAGTTATAATCCCTATTTCACAGTAACGATCGTTGGTGTTGGTTTTGCAACTGTTGTGGTAGTAGGCGGTGGAGGATACTATCTTTATAAGAAGAGACGAGAAGAGCGTTTGAAGCGGTTAGAATTAGAATCACAGAGGCTTGCTGAAGAAACGTTAGAAGAAATTGCTGAGGAGGAAGAGGAGGAAAAGTAAAAGTTTACCTATAAACTCTTTATGAGATGAGGTAATCCAGATGGCCGAGAGAAGGCTTTTAAGCATAACTGTCTTAGATATCGGAGGGTTTCCATTAATAATCTATGATCCAAAAGAAGGTAAAATAGATTTAGATAAGGTTCTTAAGGCACCAGCACCGATAGAATCCTCTCTACTGGTTGCTGCGATACATGGTCTTACAGAAAAAGGGGAAGGTACAACATTCGTTGAAACGGAAGAGAAAAAGTATATCCTAACAAAGAAAGGAAATTTTATAGTATCTCTCGCTTTTAGCAAGAAAGTAGATACCTACGATATCAATATCCAATTATTTGCAAAAACGTTAATTAACGGCTTGATAAAGATACATAAAATTAAAAACATCGGCGATTCTATTAACGATGTGGGGAGTTATTTAAAAGAAATAGGGCCTATGTTCACAAGATTTGTTAAAAAACTTATGAGAAGACTTTATATTACAGCATAACTTTTCCTTTTTTTTGGCACATAGGATATTTATTTCCTCTTAACTAGGGATCTTGATTCATCGATTTCTACGTTAAAAATACCGCGTTTATATAATTTAAAGGCATCACCCTGAGAATACACGATTATAATTTTCTTGCCATCACGGAGCACGATCTCGCCTGAGATCCCTAGATCTTCTAGTAGTTTTGATAATTTTTCATCCTTTGTGCTTGTTTCTTCTTTAGTTGTTGATTTCTTCTTTTTTTCTTCTGGTTCCTTTTCCTCCATAAATTCTAATTCGCTCTCTTCTTCTGATTTTTTCTTTCTTCGAAGTTTTCTTTTAGGCAAATTTTTCACCGAAAGATAATATTACATAACGATGTATAAAAATTATTTTTTTAATAGTATTGATTAAATTTAAAATCAAAATATATTGATGTCCATTTACTAGAATAGAAAGATAACTGTAAATTAGTGATTTTATTGCCTCATTTATTTCAATAATTTTAAAATATATACTATTACATCTCAAAATAAGAACATAAACCTGAATAACTTAAAAAAGCTGGAAAAATAGGGTTGAAAATGAAATATATTATAAGGGAAAATCAGGAAGTTGAAATATTTCCTGCGAATCAAGAATTATCGTTTGAGAAATACCTTTCAAGACAATTATTTATTGTTTTTTCCTCAGCAATATTATTTTGGTTACTAACTATTATCATTATATATTATATAATAGATGTGAAAATAGCGATTTGGGAACTAGCTCCACTATTCATATTCTATTTAATTCCTAGTGCTCTTATATTGCTTAAAAAATCTGAGACTACAGCTAGCATAAAAATAAATCCTAACGAAAAATATGTGGAATTTGAGATATTTCAAGGCTTTAAAAGGAAGTATAGACGTTTTTCAAATGAAAATATCACTAAAATCAAAGTAGAAATTGCACCATTGATGGACAGAACAATATCAAAAGAAGGTCTAAGAGGTCACGAGATAACTAGTGAAAAATTCTATGTAATTAAAATGTATGTTAAGTCTGGTGAAGTATTTCTCCTATATGGTGGCTATGCTGAAGATATTCCTGAGATTGCAGAGGCGATACGTAATGGTTTAGATCTATCAGAAAACCAAATAGAATTGCTACCAAGCAGGTTAACTAAATCAAAAGAATTAAGTTTTAAACCACTAACGATGAATTGGCAGGAATACCCAAAGAATATAGTTTTTATCATTGCATTAGTTGGCATTATCACAATTTTCTCACTCTTCTTATTGATTCCCCTATTAAAGGGTCAAATTTCAGGTTTAAATGAAATTGGGCTAAGGTTGATTGGGGTGGCTATAACCTCCGTAGCAATTTATGTAATAACTGTTAGATCTGTAAAACAGGTTAGCCTGGAGGTCTCCGAGCCAAATACTGTTGTTTTCCATTATAATGATGAGAAAATAATAATAAAGGATGATAAAAATTGCTTAATTCGGCTGGTAAAAGGAGATTTTAGATACTACATAGATTTTTTCACTCCAGAATTGGGTAGAAAAATAATACCAATAGATACTAAGCAGAGGGGAGAAAGAATCTTAGAGATATTAGAAAGAGAATTGCCTAATGCTAAAATAATGCCAATATAAAGATTCTCCAAGAGAGAATTTACTTTAACTTTTTTCTAAGAATTTACAAAGATTGCGTGGAGAAAGCCCACGATTAAAAACCGTGGGATGAGTCTGTGCAAATAAAAATGGGGTGACCGGGTGGGGGAATGGGGAGGTAAAATTTATAAAAGGCTTTCTCGCCAAACATACAGGCGAAACGATAACCCTGAGTTCAGCCCACATGGAGTGGGGCGGATAGGGGTAACGGGGTTTGGCCACCCCGAGGCACCGCCTTTTATCGGTGCTCAAAGAATCCTCCCAATTCATTGGGGAGTAGATCGATGATATGTTAAAATACAAGATTTGAGGAGAATTTATGGAGTTTTTTTAGATAGATTTATTATGATTTCGGCAATATCGGAGCTATATTCAGCAATTCGCTTTAGGCTATCAATAGCAAGTTTATAATATATTGAACTTATTTGTTGTGCATTAAATAACATAGAAGTAATCTCTTCTTCATTAACAGCTATACTTAATTTTACTTTATCGATTATATTATGAGCTTTTTCTTTATCAAGTGCTATGATTGAGTTGACAGTACTGTTATATACATCAAGAACGGTATTTGAAAATTTTTTGATAGCATTAACAACATTTTTAGGTGATTCCATCTCTAATTTTTTGGCTATAGATGCAATTCTAATCGCATGATCGGCTATTCTTTCTATACTCTTTATGATCATCCTATATCCTAGGCAGTCTCTACTTGTCTTTAATCCTATTTTATGGATATATAATGGGTTATTAAGAGCTTGATTTAGTTGCCTAATGGCAAAAAAGTAGAATCTATCAACTTCATCATCCCGTTTAATGACCTCGTCAGCTAATTCTTTGTTTCTATTTATAAGTGCTCTTACAGCGTCTTCAATCATATATCCAGTAATTCCACAGATTCGCTCTACGACTTTATTTAGTGGCAAATCTTCGTAATTTATAATGCATTGAACCAATAAATGCTTAGTAGACTCTTCGAGAAGTACAATACCAATCAGTTTTTCTCTTATAGTATTTTTGATTTTTTCTTTATATGTGCTCATTCCTTCCTCAAAACGGACTTCAATTACGTTATAACCCGCTAGATATGATGCTATAAACTCTCTAATGGCTTTTCCAACAGTGAAATTTTTCTTTATTTGAAGAGTTATTTTATTCCTATTGGCTTTGTCTTCCTCAGCCTTATATGGCCTAATTAATAGCGTATTATCCGGAAGTAAAGTCATACGAATAAAGCTTTTTGGTTTTAGCTTTTGAGACTTGACCCATCTCTTCGGTAGTGAGACTATATACGTAGATCCACCGGTAACTTGGATTCGCCTTATTTCATCCATCGTATACCCCAAACTTATGAATTACGTATCATTATATAGTATTTTTTCTAAATATAAATATAAAGATTTATTATTCCCTATTTAGTTATTCAGAGCTCATGTCATGTAAATTTTTGGTTAATAGCGGTAGCTAATACTACACTGGAGCATCTGTATACGAATTCCCTTCATTATAGGGAGATTTTCATTGTAAATATATTGATCTTTCTTATAGAGTGAACCAAGTCTGACCATTTAAGAATATATTTTTAGATATTTATAATGGGTGCTATAGAGCGATAGCATATATTTAATTGTAATTAGCATGATGATCATGATGCAAAATTAACTAAATTAACATAGGCAAGAAATCGGGATTCAATCCGCCATATGAACTTTTACTCTGAGATCCACAATAATATTCCTACAGTTCTATCTGTTTTTTATCT
>JAGGXM010000031.1 GCA_021163045.1 Thermoproteota archaeon
AACCAAGACTCATACAAATATTGCTTGGTATTAGGTTCTAATTTTGGAGTACGATCACTCCCAAAACAGCTATATCTAATAAAAAAATTAATGTAAACATTTAATATTAAATTTTGGTAATTTCTTGAGAAAAAAATAAATCTTTAAGTATTGTAGGAGTGAGGGTTGTTGGAAAACTTTCGTCCGGAATCTAAACTGATTCTAAAAAATCTTAAAGAAAAAGTAGCATTTGCTTTAAAAGAATTAAAAAATTATAGAGAACCGAAAGTTGAGGACATATTTAACATAAACAGATATTATCTTGGTCCCGAAGATTTCAAAATTACAAATTATTTGAGAAGCAGAGCTTGGTCTGTATTTAATCCTGGAGCCCTAAAAATCGATGATAAGGTTTACATTTTTCCGAGATTAATTTTTGATTTCTACGCATATGTTGCTAGTGTTGGTGCTACAGTCGTTAATATAGAAGATCTCATTGAGGGCAACCTTAGGAAACCACTCGATACGAAAATAATTTTATGGCCGAGAGAAACATGGGAACAATTAGGTTGCGAAGATCCTCGTGCGTTTATGAAGGAAAAGCTCTACATTTTGTATTGTGGCCGAGGTTACTATCAATTATCTGATGGAAAGATCATAAGAAATGATGCTTTAGCACTTGCAGTCTTAGATAAGGATTGGAATGTTATTAAAAGAGGGTTTTTCCATGTAGAGAAAAATAATGAACGACATGTGCCCTCGAATAGAGATTCCGCTTTTTTGGAAATTAACGGTAACCATGCAACTTTAGTAACAAGACCGGTAGTCAACGGCACGAAAGTCTGCTGGAGAGCTACAAGCGATTTAGAAAAATTCTCTATGCCCGAAGAAGATTTGCAGCCAGTGTTTGCACCCGAACCATGGGAATCACATATAGGTTGGTCTACTAATGCTGTGAGGCTTTCAAAAACGGAATATCTTGTTGGCTGGCATGGTGTTTCAAAGAGTGATATGGCATATAGGAATGGTTTAGCTTTAGTCGATGAGAATGGGGATTTGTTGGCAATTAGTAACTACATTTTATCACCAAATGGTTTGAATGAAGAGTACGGTGATAGACCATTCACTACATTTGGAAATGGCCTGATTAGACACAAGGATCTACTTATATGGATTGGTGGTCTCAGCGACTGCTTTATTGGTATCTTTATTACAAAACTACAAACTGCTCTTGATAAGCTTAATTGGATTAAATCTAGAAGTTAACTCTTGGTTAATCTATATAGGAGGTATAAAAATGGCAATAAGAAAAATAGCGATAATGACTGCATGGAATGTAGACTCTGGTGTTTTTATACATGCAGAACCCATAGTGAAAGAATGGATAAAGATGGGATATGACGTTAAGGTCTTTACATTTATCAGAGAAGACTTTCATGGGAGGGTTATTTTCGGCGAAGATGAGCCATATGTAACCCGATGCTTCGGAACATCAGGAAAAACCAATTTTCTTGACCCGAGGCCTCTATTAACTGAAGATTATGATGTTCTTGTCATAGAAGATCTTAAGATGCTACCAATGAAAAATCTTGCAAAAATTTTTCCCATGATCAGGAAAAAAACTAAAGCAATAGTTCATGTCTTCCATGAAAATACTATTCTTGGAGAAAAGCCGCCTCAACCGCCAGAATTCTACGCTTTTACTTGGGACGCTGTTGTATATTTCGAGAAAAAGCAGGAATGGTATACTAGAAAGTTATTTGGAGATCTTGCTCACTATATTCCATTCCCGTGTTTTCCTATTCGAAAAGGTGACAAAGAAAAAGCTAGAGCAGAATTAGGACTACCAATAGATAAAAAAATAGTACTAGTTTTTGCAAAAGGAGGATATAAGCCATATTTACCTAGGCTTCCTAATAATAAACTTAAGGATGTATATTTCCTTATCCTAACTACAACGCCTCTTGGCTGGAAATACCCACAGGTACATATTCGTCCGGAACCCCCATTATCTAACGAAAAATTAGATCAATTTGCATTTGCTGCGGATGCAATAATTCTTCATAAAATCCACACACCACCATATCCTGTGGCAGTTACATCTTCAGCCACGTACCAATTGCTTGGAACACTAAGACCATTACTAGCACCAAGAATTTCTGAATTTTTCGAACCATTTCAGGATGTTATACTAAAATATTCTGATAGAGATGAGCTCGCCGAATTACTAGTTGATGCTCTAACAATGGGCGAAAAAACTAAAAAAGTTCTAAAGAACGCAGAAAGTTTCGTTATGGGGCATTCACCAGAGAAAATTGCTCGGATGTATATTGAATTGTTTGAAAAAATAGTATAGAGTTGCTACTAATAGTATTTTTATAACCATTCCATTTTTTCTAGAACCTTATCCAAGTCCTGTACAAATACTGCTATTGATTCATCATCAAGCCCAGCAAATAGAACCAAGAGTCTATCGAAATCTTTTACGAAATTATTAACCCCAGGCAACAACCTATCAATTAACGAACCTTTTAGAATTATTGCCCCTGTGGCAAAAACCGTTCCAGGTCTTTGACCACTATATGGGTAATCCATTGGCGTTAATGGATGTCTTAGAAGGGCCTTAACCTCGCCATATTTATCCATAATAATACTATAGTTTAAGTAGATACCTGTAGTTCCTCTTTTATCGATGCCTTCTAATCCTTTATAAATACTGTGAAAGATGAAAAGAAATTCATTATCATTTATTTTAACACTAGAACTACCACCTGTTTTTTCTTCTAATTCATTCGGTAATAGAAATTCATGGGAGAAAACGTCTCTAATCACATTAGGTTCGTCCTTCTCAGGAATTCCAAAAGCGATTACACTTCGTCTAGCAGGTTTATAGTATGGCCGAATTGCTGTAATTCTTGGTGTTACTGAGAAAGAATCTCTATTATCGGAGAGGACGCAATCTTCATACATTATCGGTGCTATCGAATCTTTCTTAAACATCCACGTAACTACGATATCTTGTATTGGAAACCCGGGCCCTCTCAAAACTTCAACGAAAAATATAGTATCATCTACCGGCGAAAAGCGGGGATCCTCGATACTCTCATAAGAGAATTTAGATCTTATAAATAATTCGGCTTTGTATCTTTTTTCAGGAATTAAAGACTTTTCGTTAATTAATTTCTGGCCCAAATCTTCTATTAGAGCTTTGCCGATAAAAGTTCTTCCTGGGTTTATAGATCCAAATCTAATAAGCATTTCTAGTTTATTGTCATTCAATCGAACAGCAGGATTATATGCCTGAATTAGAGGGAAACCCGTCTCGAAATTCTCTCTCGTTAAAATTCTATAAAGTTGCATTATCGGATTCTCATAGTATCTTTTATTATCTCCTCCTTTGTACTTTTCTAGCATTTGATTTACTAATACGCCATCCTTACTATGACTTATATGTGGCGCTATAATTCGATGGAGATATTCATAGAATTTACGGCTTTTATTGAATTCAGAAGACGAGATTTTAAGTTTCATAACGCTTCCCAAAAGGCGATATTTAAGATTAGTTTTTAATTTCTACTTCTATATCCTATAAAAATTTATTACTTAAAAGGGAGAAATGACAGCACTTATTAACTACTATATTACGGAGGAAATTGCATGATACCTGATGTATTTAAAAAATATTTCTTTTATGAGAGAAGGAAATTGATAGAAAAAATGCTTACAGGAGAGGCTGTAGAGAATAATGAATTATATCTACAATTTACACGGGCATTGCCAGCCATAGTTTCAAACGGCCCAGAAGGGCTAAATGCTTCTATAAAAATGGTGGGTTTCGTACCAAAAGAAGAATACCTAACAGATATAATAAATAAAATTAAAGACCTCGTAGCGAAGAAAGTGAAGGGAAAAAAGGTTATAGAATTCCTACTTAATGAAATATACGTCGAAGAAAAAATAGACTTTACTAAGATTGGAACTCTAGATCTGGCGAGGAAACGAACTTGGGGAAATTTAAAAAACGGTGGTGAAGCTGTATTAATATTTTTCACTCCCGTTGAGACCTCATTCATGATAAAGGCGAAGGTTAAAACATTTACAGATGGTCCATATTACCTATATATGAATCTACTACATGATATATTCCATGTAGGACCAGTTATCCGGAAGAAAGGAAATCCAACATATATATTTGAAATCGAGGAAATTTGGGATAAATCTCTTAACGCCTTTGGGAAGAAGATATATCCCTAAAGATTTTTCTTTATTTTTAGAAATAACTCCCCTAGAGAACTAATTTTTTTAAAGAAATTATAAAATATACTTTTCTGTATATTACTCATATTTTACTTGCTTTTTAAGGTGCATTTTATGAGTGAGAATCCTAAAAGTTTCTGGCTAACAGTTCCTGGTATTTTGATAAACGGAATCGTATTGACAGTTATAGTTTTACTTGAATCTATGTTTGCACCATGGGCTCCATATTTTTTGATCTATGCAATATTAGCGATAGTGTTTCCTCTTTTCTTAAAAACATACAATTTTGGAGAGTTCAAGAACATTTTTTCTAAACACCGAAATGAAATACTAATATTTCTAGGGATAGGATTCGTGTTGGATTTTGGCTTAAGTTTTACTTATGATACAATTATTGCATCTTTTGGTTTAACCGGCAATCCCTATTATGATTTTAATGCCGCGCTTGTATTGCTAGCGGATACCGCCGCAGTTAAATTTGGTATTAGTTCAATGACTGCTATGCTAATTTACGCATTATACATAGTTTTCTGGGCACCAATTGGTGAAGAGCTATTTTACAGAGGGTATATGTATGGCAAATTAAAGGAGAAAATCGGTTTTTCAAATGCGCTCTTGGTTTCAACGTTTTTCTTTGGGATCCGGCATGCAACACATTTTTTCTTCCTAAGTCCAACTCCAATAATTCCTGGTCTATGGTGGTCTACACATGCTTTTCTTTATGGGTTAGTAATGGTGTATGCCTATGAAAAAACAGAGTCTTTATATGTTCCCATGTTAATACATTTTGCAACTAATTTTGTTGGTGTGATAATCCAAATTTTGTAAAAAATTTCTATTTTTAATAATAATGACAATATGTGTTAGAGGTAATTTGAATGTTTAAAAGTCTGCCACCTGGGCCGAGAGACCGATTTCCTGACGAGATTTTTGTAGTTGTAGAAGTTCCCAGAGGGACTTCTAATAAATATGAGTACGATACTGAGATAGGAGTAATAATCCTGAATAGAGCTCTACACACATCTACTATTTATCCAGGAGATTACGGATTTATTCCAAAAACCATGGCTGAAGATGGAGATCCTATAGATGTCTTAATTATTACGCATACGCCAACGTTTCCTTATTGTGTTGTACCATC